>JAEZQN010000252.1 GCA_023441145.1 Bacillota bacterium | reverse complement strand
CTCATCCTACTAAAGAAATACTAAAAAGATATAAAGACCTTGGAGGTAGTATCCTAACCATTGGCTCAGATGCTCATAAAACAGAGCATCTAGCCAATGACTTTGAAGAAGTAAGAAAGCTTCTATTAAGTCTTGGTTTTACCAAATACACAGTCTTTGAAAAGAGAAAACCTATTTTCATTGACCTTTAACCTCATTATATTTCATAGGTTAAAATGGTCTCTCCCTCTAATGTCTTTATGGTAAAGCAGCCATCTTCATAGACCATATAGCTGCAAGGGTTACCTTCCTTAGGGATAGAAACCGAGCCAGGATTTAAGTAATGAATATTTTTTTCCTTCACCGCTTTTAGCACATGGGTATGTCCGTGGATTAGTACATCTCCCTCTTTTAATGGAGGCAGGTTGTCCAAGTTGTGATTATGCCCATGAGTTACAAAAGCGGTTTTTTTATCTAAATATAGCAACATAGAGTCAGACAATACAGGAAACTCTAACACCATCTGATCTACCTCTGCCTCACAGTTCCCTCTTACGCAAAGAAGCTCTTTCTTATTGGCATTTAAAAGCTCTATTACTTCTTTTGGGGCATACTCCCTTGGCAAATCGTTTCGAGGGCCATGATATAATAGATCTCCTAATAATACTAATTTCTCAGCCTCTTCTTTTTTATAGACTTCCATTAACTTTCTACAATAATAAATAGAGCCATGGATATCTGATGCAAACATTAATTTCATATCATGTATTCTCCTATTATTTAGCTTTAAACCTAAGGTAAAAGCCCCCTAAATATTCAAAGGGGGCTTTTGATATACCTACTTCTTATTATATAGTAGTATTAATTCTGTTATACAAGCTGGATAAATTATAAGTTCCAGACCTTGTATAGGTTTTAGTTCCAGCGGACCAAGTAGATGCATTAGCAATAGCACTGGCTTTCTGGGTGGTTTTAGAAGCAAAGGAATTAAATCCTGTAAACAAAGTCTTTAACTCATTGATATCAGCTTTCTTCAGTTTTGCTTCATCAACCATAAGTTTATTGTCAGAAGCGATGGTAATTCCGACATTAGAAAAACTCTTTTTATATGCAGACGTTTGATTGGTCATAAATAAGGTTTTCTGAAGAACACTGGTAGAATCCACCTCAGAAGCAGAATCTAAAGTGTCATTGTAACTGTCTACAAAGCCTTTTATTGCTTTATAGATTGCGTCCCGATCATAGTCCTTGGTTACACTAGAGGTCCCGGTGTTGGCATCCTTTACCGTAATGTCTGTTTTCTCAAACAACTTACCCGAAAGTAACTTATTCGATGCTTCACCCAAAATATCTGCACTACTTTTCACTTCAAGCAAAGCCTTTTTCTCCAACGAATCCGTATTAGTAGCTGTAGATTCCTTGTTATTGGTTTCCTGCTGTGCATAGTAGCTTTTTAGCAGCCTCTTGTAGCTTCCAGTTCTTATAGAGGAATAGTCCCCTAAGGAATTGTACAAGCTATAACCTCCAGAAGTAGAACTATTACTTCCGAACAAATAGGAAATACTATTGGTTGACATTATGCTTCCTCCTTTCTTTCATAATCCTATTACTATCACTTAGTTACAAGGCCTATTATTTTAGTCCTTCACTTACAGTATCGACACAATATGATTATTTCTTAGTTGGAAGCACGATAATTTTAATCAACTAGCACTAAACCTATAGAATAGTACCTCCACCCACAACATAATCTCCATCATAAAATACCACAGCCTGTCCAGGCGTAATAGCCCGTTGAGGCTCTTCAAAAATACACTCTACCTTATCATCTTCTACTTTACGAATCACTGCTTTAGCACCTTTGTGGCTATAGCGAATTTTAGCTGTTACGTGCATTTCACCTTCTAAATCCTCTATGGTCATAAAGTTAAGACGATTGCAAGTAAGTCGATCAGAGAACACATCCTCCGAATTACCAATTACAACTTCATTGGTCTCAGGACGAATGGCAACAACGAAAACAGGATGTCCCATACTAAGGTTTAAGCCTTTTCTCTGTCCAACAGTATAGTGGATAATCCCTTTATGGGTACCGATGACCTTTCCATCAGGAGTAACAAAATTCCCACTCTCAGGCTTTTTACCCGTGGTATTTTCAATAAATCCAGCGTAGTTATTATCCGGTACAAAACAGATTTCTTGGCTATCTGGTTTATTGGCTACTCTAAGATGAATCTTATCAGCAATCTCACGTATCTCATCCTTGGTATACTCACCAACTGGCATAAGGGTATGACTTAACTGGTGTTGAGTCAGATTATATAAGGCATAGGTTTGATCCTTGGCTGCAGTAGCAGATTTCGCTAAGGCATATCTACCATTAGGAAGCTTTACCACTCTTGCATAATGACCAGTAGCAATATAATCTGCTCCAATTTCAAGGGAGCGTTGTAAGAGAGATTCCCATTTGACATATCGGTTACACGCAATACATGGATTTGGCGTATGGCCTTGTAAATATTCATCTACAAAGTAGTCTATTACATTTTTCTTAAACTCATCACGAAAATTCATCACATAATAAGGAATTCCAATATCAGATGCTACACGTCTGGCATCTTCTACTGCACTAAGACCACAACACCCTCCATTTTCCTCCAGGGAGCAGGTATCCTCAGTCTGCCAGATCTGCATTGTTACACCAATGACATCATAGCCAGCTTCTTTTAGCAAGTAAGCACCAACTGACGAATCTACTCCACCGGACATTCCTATTACAACCTTTTTCTTCTCCATTCGGATACTCCTTTTAGTGACTAGCTATTAATACTCTTCTACAACATGTTCTTCGTCTTCGTGAATATCACTCTTTGGTTTTTTTAAGCCTTCAATCTTCATATTATTTTTCTCAGCATAGTCCCAAAGGGCTGCATGGATTGCTTCTTCAGCAAGTAAGGAGCAGTGTACCTTTACTGGGGGAAGACCATCAAGAGCATCCATAACCGCTTTATTAGTAACCTTAAGAGCTTCTTCTACAGTAAGACCCTTAACAAGCTCAGTTGCCATACTACTAGTTGCTACTGCAGCACCACAACCAAAGGTCTTAAATTTACACTCTTTAATAACTCCATTTTCATCAATGTCAAGATACATTCTCATGATATCCCCACATTTTGCGTTTCCAACGGTACCTACACCGCTAGCATTTTCTATTTCACCAACATTTCTTGGATTTTGGAAATGATCCATAACTTTCTCACTGTACATAGTATTACCTCCTAATATTTAAGTTATTTTCTTTCTATGCTTTTCATGTAATCTTCGTATAATGGAGACATAGAACGAAGACGCGTTACAATTTCTTTGATCTTTTCAATGGTGTACTGAATATCTTCCATGGAAGTTTCTTCACTTAAGGTTAGACGTAGGGAGCCATGTGCAATCTCATGAGGAAGGCCGATAGCCAAAAGTACATGAGATGGATCTAAGGAACCCGAAGTACATGCTGAACCACTGGAAGCACAAATACCATTCATATCTAACATAATTAATAAGGACTCACCCTCAATAAACTGGAAACTAAAGTTTACATTATTAGGAAGTCGATTTGTACGATGTCCATTTAGTCTTGTAAATGGAACTTCCTTTATTACAGTATCAATCAGATAATCTCTTAACTGAATTTCTTTCTCAGTACGTTCCTTCATAGTAGAAA
>JAEZQN010000256.1 GCA_023441145.1 Bacillota bacterium | reverse complement strand
GCCTGTAAAAACTTTCTTGAAGGGTGACTGCATATCTCTTCTTTAAGTGTATCATCATTCATTAGCTCTAATTTTCCAGATACTCTTATCTGTGTACCATCTCCGAAAAAGCACAATTCTGCCTTTGGATTTTTCATAATCTGTGCGTATAAATCCTTTGTAGATGCCGTATGAAAGATAATGCCATTCTCATCTGCACGGTATAATAGCATTCCTCTCACTCTTGGCTGATCCCCTTCTACCGTTGCAAGGTGAAATCCTGGGTTTGCATTCATTAATTGATACATCTCTGTTTGATTCATAAACATTCTCCTCCTAATTTCTCCACTATTTTACATAGCTTACTTAATAGTTATACTTATATTGATGGAAATGTCAACCACTATATTTTATATTTTATATTTTATGACCTTTCGGCAAAACCATATAACGGGGAACTCTAATATGAGCAGGCATATTTAAGACATCCCATACTATTTCCGCAATATCCTGTGGCTGTAAAGAGTGTGAAATATGAAGCATTTCCTTTGGTTTGACTGCCCAATCACTATGTAAATTGGTTTCTACTAATCCGGGTTCAATGCAGGTTATTTGTATATCTGTATTGCATAATTCCATTCTAAGAGATTCTGCTAAGGCTTCTAGTGCATAATTACAGGCTGCATAGGCACCGGAGTTCTCTCTCGTTTTCGTTCCTAGTACACTAGACATAAGAATAATATGTCCTCTTCCTTGCTCTTTAAAATATTTAAGAAACGTATAGATTAAACGAAAAGACATCTCCACCTTTAATCTTGCCATCTCACACATTTTGTCAATATTAATATCCTCGATAGAATTTGACTCGATAATCCCCGCATTTACACACAAGACGTCACATCTGCCAAACTGTTTGATGGCAAGCTCTAGTAACTCTGCTGCGGTAGCATCATTAAGTAAGTCGCTACTACAGAGACAAAGATGCTCTTTGCTCTCCCACACCTGATTTACCTTGCGTCCATTGGCTACTACCTTATATTCCTTTGTCTGTAACATATCACAAATAGCATAGCCTATTCCGCTACTTGCTCCTGAACTACTGCTACCTTTTGATCCATCTTTTACCCCCTCCATATGTACACGAAAATCAATAGCGATTATTTCACTAGCCAATTTCTCTGCCTCTTCTGTGGTAGCACAAAAACGATCTTTTCCTATCTGGTCAATAAAACCACTTCTACTTAATACCTTCTTTGGCTGTGGCATTGTTTCTGCATATAGAATCAATATCTTTTGAGATTTGCATCTCTTTTCTAATTGCCTAAGTGCGTTCAGGGCGGTGGCATCCATGCTATTTACATGATTCATTTTTAAGATGAGAATCCTTGTTGTACTTCTAATCTCATTTAAGATGTCTAGGAATTTGTTCACCACACCGTAAAATAAAGGGCCATTGACTTCATAAATTGCAATACGCTTATCCATATGCTCTTTCATTTTACTATACTCTATCTCTTCCTCGTCGTCTACTTCTTGGAACACCACTCCCATTTCGTGACTTACATTCTTTATCATTTTATTTTCTGACATTCTTTTTACAAATAAGAACATCGCAAGAACCATTCCCACTTCAATGGCAACTACCAAGTCAAATACAATGGTTAAGACAAAGGTCACCAGCAAGACTGTAACATCACTTTTGGTAGAACTAAATATTGCTTTAAATGACCTCCACTCGCTCATGTTATAGGCAACCACTACTAAGATGGCAGCTAATGTAGACATCGGAATCATTTTGGCAAGTGGCATAAATAGGAGCATTATTAAAAGGAGAGTGATTGCATGAACAATGCCTGCAATCGGTGTACGT
The DNA here is from genome assembly GCA_023441145.1 of Bacillota bacterium. Lineage (GTDB taxonomy): Bacteria > Bacillota > Clostridia > Lachnospirales > Lachnospiraceae > KM106-2. Next base: position 1,226 of record JAEZQN010000256.1, on the reverse strand, counting down.
CCTCCATTTTTTATATTGGCGGCGGTACGAGCTATAGCTCCTGTGGCCGGAATACCTCCAAACAAAGCGGATCCGATATTCGCCACACCTTGTGCAATCAGCTCCATGTTGGAATTATGTTTTTTCCCAATCATACCGTCGGCAACAACAGCTGAAAGTAAGGACTCTATACTAGCTAAAAACGCAATGGTGATGGCTGGTCGTACCAACTCCTTTACCACAGGTAAACTAATATTAAGTTCTGAAAAATCAATTAGCCTAATACTACTAGTAATATTACCGAACCTACTTCCAATGGTATCGACTGGAATATTAAATATTTTCACTGCTGCGGTCACCACTACTAAAGCAATTAAAGAGCCTGGTATGGTTTTATTCACCTTTGGCCAAAGTACTATAATGAGTAAAGAAGCGAGACCAACTAATGTTGTAGCCAAGTCAATGGTATTAAAATATGTAAAATATGCTTCCCACTTATCTATAAACTCCGATGGGACTTGGTCAATTTTGAGCCCAAAGAAGTCAACCACTTGAGTAGATAGTAGCACAATGGCGATACCACTAGTAAAGCCTGTTGTTGTCGGATAAGGGATAAACTTTATGACACTTCCTAATTTTATAACACCCATTACTATCATAAAAATACCTGCAAGAATGGTCGAAATAAGTAATCCATCTAGCCCATATTGTGCAATAATTCCATATATGATAACAACAAAAGCACCGGTAGGTCCTCCAATTTGCACTCGACTTCCACCCAATAGTGAAATGAGAAAACCAGCCACAATGGCGGTAACTAATCCCTTTTCAGGTGTTACCCCTGAGGCGATTGCAAGTGCAACGGAAAGCGGTAATGCAATGATCGCCACAATGACTCCTGAAATAATATCGTTTTTTAACTGTGCTGTAGTTAGTTCTTGTTTCCTGTGTTTTAATATCGAAAATAATTTTGGTTCCAAAGTTCTATCCTTCCTTCTTTAGTATTTCTTCAAAAGATATCCATTCCTCTTACCTACCACATGATAGGCTAAATAAGTTTACTCCTATCCTTTTAGTTTGTCAAATAATGCCACACAAAAAAAGGATGTTTTTAACTACCGAAGTAATTAGAAACATCCTTTTCTCTATCCATTTATTTTACCTTAATGGATTTGATCGTTGAATATGCGCTGTAAACCTTTTTACCATTTACTTTCTTGTAGGTTCTGACTTTAAAGTAATAGGTC
>JAEZQN010000238.1 GCA_023441145.1 Bacillota bacterium | reverse complement strand
GATGCCAATACTTTAGTTTAGGGGGAATTAGCATGGAAACAAATACTGTGTTAGATGGTAAACAATATATCGTTGTTAAGTTGGGTGCAGAACAATTTGGTATCGATATTATGTTTATTGACAATATTGTTAAATTACAAAGAATTACAAGAGTTCCAAAGGTTCAAAAACATTTCAAGGGTGTCATTAACTTAAGAGGAGACATTGTTCCTGTTATGAGTCTTCGTTTGAAGTTTGGTGTTGAGGATGATACTTATACAGACACTACTCGTATCATTATTCTAAAACCAGAAGGTAAGGAAGCAATGGGAGTAATCGTTGATGCGGTTAGGGAAGTAGTTACATTAACAGAGGATGAAATCGATAAAGTTACCTATACCCCTAATAATGAGAACTACAAATATATAAGTGGAATTGGTAAGTATAATGAGTCTTTGATTTCCATTCTAAATCTAACAAGCTTTGTCAGTGACAAAGAGAAGGATAAAGAGAAGGATAAAGAGAACGTATAGGGGGTAATTTCTTGAGTGATTTTAACTTTGATAAGTTAAATGAGGCCCAATTTGATGTATTGAAAGAGATTGGTAATATTGGATCGGGTAATGCCACAACTGCTTTATCGCAGATGTTAAACTCTAAGATAGATATGAGTGTTCCAATGGTAAAGCTAATCGATATAGGGGAGCTTTCAGACATCGTTGGAGGACCAGAAGTATTAGTTGTTGGTATACTACTTACCTTGGCTGAGGATATCGAAGGTATGATGATGTTTATGTTGGAAACATCTAGTGCTCATAATCTGGTCAATATTTTAATGGGCAAGAAGTTTGACGATTTCTCGGATTTTACAGATATTGACCTGTCAGCTTTGAATGAAATTGGTAACATTATAGCAGGAGCGTATTTATCCAGTCTTTCTGCTTTAACGAGTATGTACATAACAGCATCTGTTCCATATATGGCTATAGACATGGCTGGTGCTGTTTTAAGTGTTCCTGCAATAGAATTTGGAAAACTGGGAGACAAAGCACTATTAATTCAATCTCATTTCTGCGAGGATGATACTGAGGTAAATGGTTATTTTATTTTAATACCTACAGAAGAGTCTTATAGAAAAATTTTAAATTCGTTAGGAATGTAGGGAGAAGAATTCAATGGTGAGAGTGGGAATGGCAGACTTAAACATCTGTTTAGCACCAGAAGTTATTACAACATTAGGGCTTGGTTCTTGTGTAGGTATTGTTCTTTATGATTCTACTATCAAATTGGGAGGAATGGTGCATATTATGCTTCCTGATAGTACGAAAATAATACATAATGAGAATAAGTATAAATTTGCAGATACGGGAATACGGGCTTTATTAGACATGATGATAAGTAAAGGTGCAGTGAAAAGCAGAATAACAGCCAAAATAGCTGGTGGTGCACAGATGTTTGGATTTCAGAGTACAAGCGATTTGTTGAGAGTAGGAGAAAAAAATGTGGAAGCAACAAAGCTGCAGTTAGATGAGCTTAAAATTCCCATTTTGGGTGAAGATACAGGAGCAAATTATGGTCGAACTATCGAGTTTTACCCTGATACTGGCCAGTTGTTAATCAAGTCAGTAGGGAAACCACTCAGATACATCTAGAGAGTGTTTATCATAAAGGAGAGGCCTATGAAAGGAAGATATATACCAGCGAGCATTACTCTTGTGGCGGGTCTAGTTACCAGCATTGTGTGTTTGGTTAAGGGAATTGGAATTATACGAAGTCTCATTACATTATTGTTGGTTCTTATTATTTTTTACATAGTGGGTAGAATTGCCAAGTTTATTATCGTAAGAACATTAGAAGAGCCCATAGAAATACCGCAAGTAACAGACGAGAAAGATGAAAAGGCTGAAGAACAGCAGGAATCAAGTGAAGAATAGTTTTATTGGTAGAGAGTACTTGTGGAGGTTGCTATGAGTGAAGATGAGAGAAAGAAACTTTGGCTTGAATACTCAAAAAGAAAATCGGCTGATATTAGAGAGAAGATTATAATTGAATATGCCAGTCTAGTAAAAATTGTGGCAGGTCGCTTAAGTATGTATCTAGGCTATACAGTAGAGTATGATGATTTAATGGGATATGGTACCTTTGGCTTAATTGATGCCATAGATAAGTTTGATTATCAAAAGGGTGTTAAGTTTGAAACCTATGCTAGTCTACGTATTCGTGGAGCGATATTAGATCAGATCAGAAGGTTGGATTGGATCCCAAGAACTCTACGACAAAAACAGAAAAAGCTTGAACAGGCGTATCATAAAATTGAAGGAGAACAAGGTCGTCTTGCTACAGATGAAGAAGTTGCCCAAGAGCTTAACATAAGTATTGATGAGTTAGATGCATGGCAAAATCAAACCTTAAGTATGAATTTAGTCTCTTTGGATGAGTATCTTGAACAGGGTAGTGAAGTTAAAATGGATGCTAGAGGTAGTTCTCAGTTTGAGCAACCAGAAAGTGTTGTAGAAAAGCAAGAACTAAAGATTATGATAGAAGAAGCATTAGAGTACTTGACAGAGAACGAAAGAAAAGTTATCGTGTTATACTATTATGAAGAATTGACTTTAAAAGAAATAAGTCATATTTTAGAGGTATCAGAGTCAAGAGTGTCGCAATTACATACAAAAGCGCTACAGAAAATGAAAGCTCGTTTAGGAGCAAACATAGAGTTACTCAGCATATTCTAAGAACCGAAAAGAAAGCTTAGGAGTGGGTGGAATGGAAGCATACAATGGATATTGTCAATTAGTTATAAAAACAGATGGAATCTATATTAAGATTATACCACCAGTGTCAGAGGGAAAAGCCATTGCATATGAAGAGGTTGTGCAGTATTTGAGAGGAATTTCTCTGGAAGGATATGACCCTTTGGCAGTTATGCGTGCATGTAGAAATGTAACTCCTAATACGGAACTTAAAATCAAGGAAGGTTTTATGAGTCCTGTGGATGAGACACTTTTAGTCTCTATTAGTAGTGATGAAATGACAGCAATAGGTCGTTTCTTCCCACCATCTCAGGGAGGAACAACTCTTAATGAAGAGAAAATTCTTAATATTTTAAGAGAAAACAAAGTTATCACTTGTATAGATACACAAGAGATTCGAAATTATATAAATGATCGTCGTTATAATACAAATATCGTTTTGGCAAAAGGAAAAGATGCCGAGCAAGGGAAAAATGGATATGTAGAATATCATTTTGCAACTGATGTGAATGCTCAGCCTAAAATAAATGAAGATGGTAGTGTGGATTACCATCAATTAGATTTAATACAACATGTAAAAGCAGGAACACTTCTAGCCACAGTTGTTCCAGCGATTCCAGGAGTAGGTGGAGAGTTGGTAACAGGAAAGACAATCGCTCCAGGTAAGGTTACTAATCCAAAACTGAAATGTGGAAAGAATATAAGAATCTCAGAGGATGGTTTTCAGATGTATTCAGAGGTATCTGGCCATGTTTATCTAGTAGATGATAAGGTATTTGTTTCTAATGTATATGAAGTGCTTGCTAATGTGGATTCTTCCACAGGAGACATTGAGTACAGTGGAGATATACATGTTAAAGGAAATGTAACTTCTGGCTTTTCTTTAAAAGCGGATGGACAGATTATCATCGATGGTGTAGTAGAGGGTGGACGTCTAGAAGCAGTTGGTTCTATCATTATAAAAGGTGGCATACAGGGTATGAATAAAGGTGTTATCATTTCCCGTAGTAGTGTGACTGCCAAATTTATTGAAAATGCTACTGTAGAGTGTGGTGGAGACGTATTTGCAGACGCCATTTTACATAGTCGGGTTAGTGCAAAGAATAAAGTTGAAGCAAGTGGTAAAAAAGGACTAATTGTTGGAGGAGAAATTAAAGCTGGAGAGGCAATTATCTTCAAAACAGCAGGTTCTACAATGGGAACCTTTACGCAACTAGAAGTAGGGATAGACCCAACTATTATAGATAAGTATAGAGCAGTGGAGTTAGATTTAAAAAATAACAGTCAGGAAATCAGTCAGCTAGGACAAGTAGCCAATGCCTATAGACAAAAAATAGCAAAAGGCATACAACTAACCAGTAAGCAGTTGATTGCAGTTCGTCAGATTACCACCCGATTAAAGGAGTTAGAAAAGGATACACAGGAGAAGATTCTTTTACGAGAAGAACTAGGAGAGCAAGTATTAGTGTCAAGGGAAGGTTCAGTAATAGTCAATGATAAAGTATACCCAGGAGTTAAGATTATGATCTCTAACTGTGTTCTTATGGTAAAGACTACGGTTCATTATTGTAGATTCTTTAAAGAGGGAGAGGACGTTATCTCAAAGCCTATGTAGCTTAAAAAGGGAGTGGGTAAGATGTCTGTTAAACCAATTGAAATGATTTCTATGGCTCCAAAATCATGGGAAACATCAAATCAAAATGTGGCAAGACTTCAAAAGCAATCGTCTTTAAATCAAAATATTGTAGCTCAGCATGGAAAGAATGTAGAACACGATGGGCAACAGGCGGTAAAATCAGCAAAATCTGACCAACCAGAGTATCGATTTGATGCAAAAGATGGGGGAGGTAAAGGGTTTTATCAGGGTGGCCAAGAGAAAAAGAAAGAAGATAGTGAACAAAAAGAAAAACATGGTACCATGAGTGGTAGTAAATTAGATATCTTAATTTAAGGAGTAAGTATGAGTGGATTTGATTTAGTTTTACTGTTAATAGGTACAGGTCTTGTAATCATAAGCTTTCTATTATCAGAAAAACTTACTGAGGGACAGAATACTATAGTGTATAATCAGCCTGATCCTGAGGAACTTAAGGAAACTATAGACACATTAAAAAAAGAATTAAATGAGTATTTAGAGAAGGCAAAGGAGTCAACCATTGATTCAGTCAATGACTCTCTTTGCCATCTTTCAAATGAAAAGATAATGAATATTAATGAATACAGTGATATGGTGTTAGACCGTATAGATAAAAATCATTCTGAGGTAGTATTTCTTTATGGTATGTTAAATGATAAAGAAAAAGAAATGAAACAGATGTTTCTAAAGACTGATCAGCATGAGATGAAAAATGAGAGTAAAAAGAGCCAAGGACAGGCAGAAGGCCTTTTGGGTTCTCAGGCTGCTAATATGGAGAATGCTATGCTACATATAGAAGCAGAGGAAAGTCGTGAGCAGTTTGAGGCTAGGCAGGAACAAATTCTTGAGTTGTATAAGAGTGGGAAAACTGTGTCTGAGATAGCCAAGCAAATGGACATTGGCCAAGGAGAGGTGCGGCTTGTAGTAAATATATTTACAGGAGGTTCCCAGTGAAAAGAACGGATATAAGTAAAATTACGTATTTTCTTCGTGGGCTTGGTATTGGTATCATGGTCACATGTC
>JAEZQN010000064.1 GCA_023441145.1 Bacillota bacterium | reverse complement strand
CTATTACACCTAAATAATGGAATACAGCATAATAAATAATATTATTAGTACAATCTATCTACTTATCATTACTGAAATATTTTTGAAGAATAGTTTTCATAATACTAGTACACTTAATTTTACAATTATCACATATCAACTTCGACCCTTCAACTAATGTATAAGAAAATTTTATTTAGGACATATTTGAATTTATTACCAATTTTAAAACCTGTATCCTTATAATTTTAACCTAAAATATGTTCTCGAATTGCTTGGAAATCAAGGTTGTAATCTATTCTTGAAATTTTCTATAACTTTTATTTAATGCTTATGTAGTTCTAGATGTTTTGCACTTTGGTAAATTTCATCATAACTTTTAACTGTTCTAAATGCTTTTGCACTAAATAATAATATTATAGTGTGTTGAAGAAGATTTCTTTTTGTAAATTAACAAGAATAATGTACTATTACCCACTCACTCAAATATAATAGGTATGGTATACTCTGCTTCAAAGTTATATACCTTGATTATATTTCCCAACATCTCATGTAGTACTTCTTAAATCACGACATATTCACACTTTTGAAGTACTAAGATATCTCCAGCCCTTATATTTATTTCTACTATACAGTCTTTTACCTGCCAAGAAATGGGTAGCTTAGTGTTGTTGTAAAGCTTTCTCTATTGAAGTCAACATGACTAGTTCGTCGGTTTCATTTTGTAAAGTCCGGACAACCGTTTTCATTGCAATTTCATCATTATCTGGATTGATTACCAAAACAAAATCGCCACTTCTATCTCTTCAATAACTTTTTGTCCTATCTACGTAACAAATGTAGTATCCATAATGAAACTTCTTTACAGCAGTGCCTGTTCCTTTTATCATAACCTTTGAAAGATATTTATCCTGTTTCAAAAGAAACTGGCATTGGACCTGGTTTTAATTGATATAAAGTTCTCTCTTTACTAAGTTAATGCATACTACTAAAGGTATACCCTATTACAAGAACGCCCCATACCACCTCAACTCTATCCAGGCCAAACGCCAATCTTCCCAAACTGTCAACTGTAATATTATCATGTCCACTTGAATCAACATCAATAATAGAATCATTTGAATAATAAGTCTACAATTCAAATCCTAACTTCCAAAATTACCCTATGTCTTCCCAGAAGACTCTGATGAAGTCTTACACTAATTTAATCGGTTCTATTTCTAATCCACGGGCTAATTTATTGTCTCGAAGTACTTCATAGAATTTCTTAGATATAATAATTTTCCTTGCACAGATGAGTCCACTTCCAAATACTTCAGCTGTTTTCATAATATCTAGATTTGCGTCCTGAAACACTTCTTTCTCAAAGGCAAGCTGCCTACCAGTGCATATATATCTGACCGAACCACATTCTCTACACCGTAAGGTAGTATCAACCGATTCTTCTAGATTTATTAAGCCTGGTTGTAATATTCTTTGTACACATAATTGTTTTATATGTTGCAAAGGAATTTCTTTTTTTGATTGATATACATCTAATATACTATATCCTCGAAGTTCTTCCGTTTTTAGTATGTTACTCATTTTATCACTTATAAAAAGTTCATCCTCAACCCAATTTAACATCAAGAAATTCCTTTGGCCCCATTTTGTTTCTTTCTTTACTCTAAAATAATCTTTTTGTTTACTTCCACTACCGCAACTTGAGCAGTACTGTTTTAAATCATAGGTCAACTCCATATATGACTCTTCCGGTTGTGGGTATTCCCATCTGAATTTTGACCTTATAGTAAACCATTCTGACTCTTCCATCTCTTGTTTAGTAAATATAAGTTCAATCATAGACGATTTACCTTCGTTGTCCAAATGTTGAAATAGCTCGCTTTTCCATTTCTCGTCTTCCTCGATATAGGCAATAATAAGACCTGATCCATGATCTTCGATTGTTGCGTTCCTATCTTCTAAAAAACGTATAAACCGTTTACTTACTGAATTTTTACTATATACAATTCGATGTCTAATTTGCATAATTATATTCCTTTCATTATCTAAATATTGTTTTACTCGCTGCATGCAAGAGTTCAGGATAGCCTCTATAAATATCCTTAGCGATCGCCCAAATTTTCTCCGGTTTTAGTTGAGCATAGTTTGTACCATAAGGGATAGCGTCCCTCCATTGTTTTGTAAACTTTCGGTGTTCTGCTTTTGTAACTGCAACACTCAGCATTGAATTCGTATTTTTAATTCCCAATCTCTTAGCTAAACGTTTTTCTATAATATGATGCACCTGTAAACCTGTACCTTTTGTCAAACGTTTTAGTGCACTATAAGATCGGATACAATAATCTGCAGCTACACTTAATCTCCCATATCCCTTTACTCCTGCTCTTAATACATTTGGAACCATATTTTTAGCCACTATTCTAGCTGCTTTTTTGGCTGCACTTTTTGATATATACTTTGCAGCCTTCTGCTCTGCTTTTCTTGCAGCATTGGTTCCCGGTACAAATGGTACAAAAATAGCCACTGTATCAACAATAGCATATCCAGCATTTTCCCACGATGGGTCCTCACAAAACTCAGAAAAAGAATCTGCACCACCAAGAATATCCCATAAGGTTTCCCAAAAATGTCCGCTTGGATCTACATAATTAATTGGATCATTGGCACAGTATGTATAGAGATTCCATGTATTCTCATCCTTCGCATTCCCTCTCACACTATCTTGTGACAAGAACCTTCCGGTACTTGAATCGTAATACCTTGCATTTAGGTAATATAAGCCTGTAATTTCATCGTAAACAGCACCAGTATAAGTCAGTTCATTTTTCACACTACTATCGCCAAAAGAGATAGAGGTTCCAAAATCATTGTAGGAATATCCTTTTACACTTTCTCCGTTTCCATCAATTAGGTTGGTGATACTACCATGAATATCTTTATTATAGACGTAATAGGTAGCTTTGTCACCTATATAGGTGGTGATTGCCATGACATTATTTGAGATTCCTTCATAGTAGAAGGAACATAGTTTATTACTTGCATCGGTTGTATAGAGTAGTCCTGCATCCTGATAATAGTAGTTTGTAACCTGTCCATTATCAATCTTCTGGATACGCTGGCCATCTCCATTGTAGCTATTCTCCTGAGTAAATATAACCTCTCCATTTTTCTGTTCACTGACAAGGGTAAGTTGACCATCGATATTGTATTCATACTCCGTGATTTTCCCTATAACGGTATCTCTTTGTCTGATTTGATTACCATTCAAATCATAGGTATAGGATACATTAGAAGTTTCTTGAGAGGTGGTGCCCGCCACAGTAATTGATGATATTAGTTGATTTAAAGGGTTGTAGGTGTAAGTTGTGGTTTCCTTGCCTACTGTCATGGAAATTCGGTTTCCAACATTATCATAGGTATACGTGGTAATGACAGGCTCCTCGGTATTCTTGCTAACCTTGTTTTCTACTAATTGGCCAAGGGAATCATAACGGTATTCTTTTTGCTCTATATATTCATTATTGGCATAATGATAGCTAATCTTTTCAGAAGTGATGTTACTATTTTTATCATAGGTATAAGCATAACTTTCTACAGCATTACTTAAATTAGTACTATTAAAGTATTCCATGGTAATAACACGGTCTAGTACATCGTAGGAATATTGTTTTAGAATGTAGGTACCTGTATTATTAAGAATGTCTGTATAATCCTTATAGGTTTGCACTTTACCATTTTTGTCATAAGCGTATTCACGAACAGGAACTAAAGTGCCATCGCTTCGTACTGCTTCAATCATAGTTAGCCACTTATAGGTATTATAAGAATACTTTAGGGCTGTAATATCTTTACTATTGCTAAAGCTCATTTCGACAAGATTGCCCTCTAGGTCATAGGTATATCTTATCTTACAAGCATCGATCTGAGCTTTTGTAGGGGTATCTGTATCGTTTACTTCATAGGAAGCTACCTTCTGTCCCTTCAAATCATACTCATATCCAGTATATCTATATGGGATCCAAATAGGTTCTGCAGAAGCAGCATCTTGGGGAACATAATCCTTCATAGCAGTCACTTGGTCATTCAGGTCATACTCATAACGTGTTTGCTTCATTGCCACGCCGCTATTATTATAAGAGGTCACACTGCTTACAAGAACATTCTCATTATAGGTGTATACTTTGTAAGAACCGTCTGAGTATGTTGTTTTCGCTACATTACCATCTGCATTATAGGTATTGGTAGTAGTGATGGATGGTTCTTCTCCATTGGTGTCGATTACAGATAATGTTCTGCCACTACCATCCTCGATGGTCTTACTTACGATACCCGCTGCATTGGTGACAGTACTCATAATAGCACTCTTACCTTCTTTCATAAACTCACTTAATTGCTTAGGATCTGTAATATCATATTCATAGCTATTAGTAAGTTCGGTACTAACTGAATCCGATTCCTTCTTTTGTAGTATTACTTTCTTGACGCGATTGGATTTGTCGTATTCATACTTCGTAACAGTACCATTACCGTCTACATATTTGATGACATTCCCATTGGTATCGTATTGTGACTCTGTAACAATTGTATTTACCGGATCAATATGTAAAGCATTATCTTGCACACTAGGATTTGCG
>JAEZQN010000029.1 GCA_023441145.1 Bacillota bacterium | reverse complement strand
TACAGCTGTATTAATTGATTATTTAAACAGTAATTGATATCTAGGAGACGTTCTCCCTCCATCTTTTTAAATCTTACCCAAAGCTTCCCTTCCTGCTTCTTTACAATAACGCCTTCCCCATAGTTTTTATGGTAAATGGTTACTCCCACTGACAGCTCCTCTGAATCTAAAAACAACTCCCTTACAAAACGAGATACGGCTAATTCCTTATTATATCTCTCTTTTACCCAAAAGATGGACAGTAAGGATTTGGCTCTTGTCATTGCCACGTAAAACATGCGACGCTCCTCTTCTAAGTCTTCCTCTAAAACAGCCTTATGATGAGGCGTAATCTCTTCATTCGCATCGATGACAAAAACAATTTCATACTCTAACCCTTTGGCACTATGCATGGTAGCTAGGGAAATGGCATCCTGCTTATTCTCATAGCGATGCCTACTCTGTTCCTTAAGTTCTTCTGCGTATTCCTCCATATGGGCTACCCATTCCTCATAGGTCTTATAAGGCTTAGCTGCCTCTGCAATCTCATCAAGAGTGTCCGTTAGCTCATCCACCTTAATTCGCCTGAATTTCGCATATTCCTCAAGGTATTCCTCGTACCCAACAGCTTTTCTTATATAGTAAATTGCAGAATATGGGTCCATCCCTTTAATCATCTCTAAATCATATTCTAGCTTATTGATACGCTCAAGCATCCACATCTTATCTGCATAATAGCTTCTTAGCTGTACAAAATCTACCTGAGGACTTGTTAAGCACTCGCGATTAATATACCGTTTTGGACGGTTCATAATCTGCAGAAAGCTTCCACGGTCTCTAGCACCTCTAGCTATATTAATGTAATCTATCAGATTTTTTGCAATCCAGTGATCATAAATATTGGGAATGGAATCCTTCATCTTAAAAGGTAGGTTATATTCTAACAATTTTTCAATTAGACTACGTGGCTGTATATTAGTTCTAAAAATCACTGCCATATCACTATAAGAAACCCCTTTTTCATGATAGACCTTAATTTTCTCAATAACTGCTTTATTTTCTACGGAAAGGGAGGCAAATTCCTGTAGTATAACCTTCTGTCCCTCACCATGAATTGCTTTAATTTCCTTTTGAAATCTCTTTTTATTGTGTTTAATTAATCGTCCTGCACTATCTATAATCTCCTTGGTAGAACGATAATTAATATCTAGTAACACTCTCTTTGCATTAGGATAATCCTTCTCAAAATTCAACATAATCTCTGGCTTTGCTCCACGAAAACGGTAAATGGATTGGTCATCATCCCCTACAATAAAGAGATTATCCTGTGGCTTGGCAAGCATCTGAATAATCTTATATTGCAGAGTATTAATATCCTGAAACTCATCAATTAAGATATATTGAAATCTTTTCTGCCATAGTGCAAGAATATCTGGTCTCTGTACAAATAACTCATAAGTGAAAATCAGCATATCTTCAAAGTCTAACTGATTATGTCTTCTTAAGTAGTCATCATAGGCATGATAGATTTTTTTAAAGATCTCCTCTGAACAGTTCATGGAATAGTAGTGTTCTAGACTGAGCATATCCCCTTTTACTAGGCTTACCTCGGCCTCTATAGCAGAGATAAAGTCCTTCTCATCATCTAGGTCTAAATCCATATGACGGATTAATTCCCGAAAAAACTGAGACTTTTCTTCCTCTCTGATGATGTTTGCAGCAGTATAGCCATAAGCATACCGCAGTATTTGAAAGAAAACAGCATGGAAGGTGCCAAACTGCACCCCCGTATGCTGTTTTCTCATAAGTCTCTCAAATCGTTGCTGCATTTCTACAGCCGCTGCCTTAGTAAAGGTGATTACCAAAATGTGATTTGGCGCTACATGATGTTCCTCTATTAACGCCTTAGCCCGAGAGGTGATCACATAGGTCTTACCGGAACCGGGACCTGCCAACACTAACATAGGCCCTTCGTTATGCATAATAGCTTGCTTTTGCGATTGATTAACTTTCATTCTATATGATCTCTTATCCTTCTATTGCTATTTTCAGCTTGTCGATACCTACTTTAATTCGTCTAATGGATTCCTCTTTGCCCAGAAGCTCCATAATCTCCCATGCTCCGCCTGGAGTAGATTGTTTTCCACTTACTGCGGTACGAAGTGGCCATAATACAATACCATTCTTACATTCCTTCTTTTCTATGAAACCTTTTACAGTTGCCTCTATAGAAGGGATAGTATACTCATCTAATTCCTCTAATACAGGAAGTAATTCCTGTAATACCTCTAAGGAAATCTCTGAATTGGTCTTCATCTTCTTATGAGTATACATAGCTATGTCGTAATCTGGCATTTCCTCAAAGAAGTCAATCATCTCTGCAATATCTATGAAGGTTTCAATTCTTGTCTTAACTAAATCTGCAATTTTAGTTACATCCAATTCCTTTTTAATCACTTGCTTTACATAAGGAAGTGCTAGCTCTAAATACTTGTCCCCGTCCATATTCTTAATATATTCACTGTTCATCCATCTTAGCTTCACCATATCGAAAACTGCAGGAGACTTGTTAATATTTGCATAGTTAAACAGCTCAATGAGCTCATTTAAAGATAGTATCTCCTGGTTATTAGGAGCACTCCAGCCAAGTAGTGCCACAAAATTCACCACAGCCTCTGCTACAAAGCCCTGCTCTATCAAATCTTCAAAGGAAGCATGGCCACTTCTCTTACTAAGCTTCTTATGCTCTTCATTTGTAATAACTGGACAGTGAACATACACTGGAACCTCCCAGCCAAATGCCTCATAAAGACGATTGTACTTAGGGGAAGAGGATAAATACTCGCTGCCACGAACAACATGAGTAATGCCCATCAAATGGTCATCCACTACGTTGGCAAAATTGTAGGTTGGATATCCATCGGATTTAATGAGAATCATATCATCAAGTTCCACATTTTCTACCGTAATGTCTCCAAAAATAACATCATGGAAAGTAGTCTGCCCTTCTTCAGGGTTGTTCTGTCTAATTACATAAGGAACCCCATTTTTTAGGTTTTCCTCAATCTCTTCCTTAGACAAATGCAGACAATGCTTATCAT
>JAEZQN010000417.1 GCA_023441145.1 Bacillota bacterium | reverse complement strand
ACTGTGATAATTGCTATAGTATGCGTGGCAAATATGTTTACAAAGAAACCTGAATGGAAAACACCAGAGGAGCTTCTGATTGACTATATGAATCATATTCCAAAACAAGAGTATGAACAAATGTATGAGATGCTTCATATAGAAGCATCAGGAAATATAACTCAGGAAGATTTTATAAAACGTAATTCCGGTATTTATGAAGGTATAGAAGTGAAGAACATGACGACCCAGATTACTGCATATGATAAGGAGCAAAAGCAGGTAACCTACCAGACTTCCTTTGATACAGTTGCAGGAAATATCAGTTTTGAGAATAAGGCAGTTTTCATGGAAGGCAAAGAGGGATACGAGTTGGTATGGTATGACTCACTGATATTCCCGAATTTAGGTTCTACTGATAAGGTAAGAGTTTCTACTGTAGAGGCAAAAAGAGGAGAAATTCTGGATAGGAATGGACGTGTTCTTGCAGGAAAAGGTGTTGGATCGTCAGTTGGAATAGTTCCGGGAAAATTGGAAGATAGAAATGAAGCAATTCAAAAAATAGCAGAACTGTTGGAAATCGACACAGAAATCATAGAAAAGAAACTGACTGAACAGTGGGTAAAGGACGATTCTTTTGTACCAATTAAGACGATTCCAAAGGTGGACGAAATTGAATTATTGACTGACAATCCAGATGAAGAAGTACAAAAGGAAAAAGAAAGACAGGATAAGTTACTTGAGATACATGGAGTAATGATTACTGACATAGAGGTGCGTGAGTATCCGTTAGGTGAATCAGCAGCACACTTGATAGGGTATGTACAGGGTGTTACTGCAGAAGATTTGGAGAAACATGCAGGAGAAGGATATACAGCCAATAGTGTAATTGGCAGAAGTGGAATGGAAGGATTGTTTGACAAAGAACTCAAAGGTCAAAACGGTTGCATGATTTACATTGCGAATTCGGAAGGCAAAGAGAAGGAAGTACTAGCTTCTATATCGGTACTGCATGGGCAGAATATACAGCTAACAATAAATGCAAATCTCCAGATCTCATTATATAAGCAGTTTAAGGAAGACAAGAGCTCCTCTATAGCCATGAATCCGTATACTGGAGAGGTGTTGGCTTTGGTCAGCACACCATCCTATGACAATAATGATTTTATTATTGGATTGTCTAATGAGCAATGGACTGCACTTAATGAGAATAAGAATAAACCGATGTATAATCGGTTCCGGCAAGTCTGGTGTCCAGGGTCGACATTTAAGCCAATAACGGCTGCAGTCGGTCTTGAATCAGGAGCAATCGACTGGGCAGAGGATTATGGAAAAGTTGGATTAAGCTGGCAAAAGGATGCATCGTGGGGATCATATTATGTAACTACGCTCCATGCATATGAGCCTGTCACTTTAGAGAATGCACTGATTTATTCCGATAATATTTATTTTGCTAAGGCAGCATTAAAGATTGGTGTAAAAGATTTAGAAAATTCTTTGACACGACTTGGATTCAAGGAGGAACTGCCATTTGAAATTATGATGGCAAAATCACAATATTCCAATACTGAGACCATTGAAACTGAAATACAGTTAGCTGACAGTGGTTACGGTCAAGGGGAAGTTTTGGTGAATCCATTACATATGGCATGTATTTATTCAGCCTTCTGTAATGAAGGTAATATAATAAAGCCTTATTTGGTCTATAAGAAAGAGGTGGCAGCTGAGTATTGGATACCTGGAGCATTCTCTAATAAGACGGCAAGCAAGGTGTTGGAAGGAACGAAAAAAGTTGTAAATGATCCTAACGGAACTGGATATGCAGCTCATAGGGATGATATTGTTTTAGCAGGAAAAACAGGTACAGCAGAAATCAAGGCATCAAAGGATGATACATCAGGTACTGAATTAGGATGGTTTGCCATTTTTACAGCAGAAGAAACGGTTGAACGTCCTATCATGATTATCAGCATGGTAGAAGATGTGAAAGAAAGAGGTGGCAGTGGATACGTTGTGGAAAAAGACAGGATGGTTATGGAAGAGTGGTTTCATAAATCCTACTAATCAAAAAAAGGTAAAGGTCAGTTGAGTGCTGACCGTTTACCTCTTTTTGTTATTGCAAAATAATCATGTCAGATAGTATAGACATGGTTATTTCCTTTGCATTACTTCCTGTAGCACTGCCATCGGCTCTAATATTTGTGGCAAAAATGTAGGTATTATCTACAGTTTCAATATAGCCTATAAACCACCCATTTACATCCTGATTATTCACACGTCCGGTTCCGGTCTTTCCATAGAATGATTCGTCATCGGAAGAGGAAAGGCAGATGGCGTCTTTAACAGCATTGATGTTTTCGGAAGAAAAACCAAAGCTATTATTATATAGTTTCGTCAGTAGTTCGACTTGCTCTATTGGGGAAATTTTTAAAGAAGATTCCATCCAATAAGTTGAGAATTCGCCACTCATGTTTTCGTTACCATACCCAATTTCTTGAATATAGTCGTAAACGGAGGTTGTCCCAAGCCGCTTATCAATTTCCTGGAAATACCAATTAACAGAAGCATTCATTGCGGACTTTAAGGTCTGATCAGCATTCCATGCTTCATATGGATAAATTTCCTGATTCCATGCAATATAGTTATTGTTTGGTGTAATGACACATTTTTCTAAACCAAACAAAGAATTGTATATTTTGTAGGTGGAGTTTGGTGAAACTCGCAGGGTTGCATGTTTCATATCGTGTATGCTCCAAGAGTCATTCTCTAAATCGTATAAAACAAAGCTTCCTTTGTATTCTCCAAAGTATGTAGAAAGGTCTACATAAGAAATATTCTCTGAGGAGGCTTTCCAGTGGTATTGAGTCGCATCAGCTGCGTATGTAGAGATAAAAGGGGAGAGTCCCAGGAGAAGAATGGTGGTTAGCATAAATGCAGTCATACCTTTTAGTCTTTTTATGAATGTAGGCTTCTCGTAAGAAGCAATATTGATTATGCGTTTCTTCATCTGCTTCATATTACCACTAAGGCCAGTAGCAAACGGATAAGGGCTGAGAGATACTTTTTCTGCAAAATTTATTAGTGTATTACCATAATCTTCGTAAGTATTCTCGTCAAGCATTTTTAAAACGGAAGTATCGCAGGCAACCTCTCTGTCATTACGCATTTCCTTCAGTGCGTACCATACAAGGGGATTGAACCAATATATCACTACAGCAAGGTTTATCAGATAATTTGCAATTGCATCTTTATGTCTATAGTGCTGTAGTTCATGTAACAACATATACCTCATATCAGATGCTTTGTAATCTGAGATTAGATGAATAGGTAGATAGATACATGGTTTCAAGAAACCTACAATAATAGGGGATTTCAAAAATGCGGTACTGTAGACGGGAATCTCCTTTGTAATCCCCACTTCATTCAGACAGCAATTATACAATCTACGAACCTCCAGATGTTGAAGAGGTTGTGCAGATTTATGTAAGGCATGTAAGTGGCGAGAGGATTTTATTAACAATAGTATCATGTAAAGAATACCAATAACCCATATCCCTATCAATATGTATAGGGCAATGGATGGGGTTTGGCTATTTACGGAAAGAGTAAAGTCATTCATCCAATTTACATTCTTGGTCAGGTTTTCGCCAACAGTACTACCCATAAATGTATCTGTGTTGACAGTAGGGGAATTACTATGGCTTCCAAGCCATGAAAAGAATTGTGGGAATCCGATTAAGCGAAATGGTATAAAAGGAACTGCCAGCAATCCGAGCAATAGGAACCAAAGATTATACTGCATTCGGCTGGATAAATAGTTTTTGAATATCCGCTTGGCTATCAAAAGAATTCCAATGATACCGCTGATATACACATTACATATTAAAAAGCGTATCATATAATTAGCCACGTTACTTGCCTCCTTTTTTTGACCTCTTGGAAAGAAGGGAGCGAAGGGTGTCTATTTCTGTTTCAGACAGTCTGTCGT
>JAEZQN010000406.1 GCA_023441145.1 Bacillota bacterium | reverse complement strand
AACTTAATTCTTGTAGTAAATAATCGAATAGCCGCTTCTCTAATCTGCTCCTTCGTTACTAAGCCTTCTTGGTAAGCATGTATTAGATGTAAATACAAATTACCACAATTTAAATCACAGCCATTCTCTATGGCAAGAGCAACGGATTCTAATGCAGTATTTGTTACATTATGTCCCATATGGAAATCTTTGATTGCCCAGCAATCAGAAACTACGTGACCTTCAAATCCCCATTTATCACGTAATATATCTTTTAACAAGGTCTTACTTCCGCAACATGGTTCTCCATTGGTTCGATTATACGCACCCATTACTGATTCCACATTGGTCTTGGTAATACATTTCTCAAAGGCAGGTAAATAGGTCTCCCATAGGTCCTTTTGGTTAACTACCGCGTTGAACTCATGGCGCAAATCCTCAGGACCACTATGTACCGCAAAATGCTTTGCACAAGCTGCGGCCTTCATGTACTCTCCATCCCCCTGTAAGCCATTAATAAAAGCACTTCCAAGTTCTCCAGATAAAAACGGATCCTCTCCATAAGTCTCATGACCACGACCCCATCTAGGGTCCCTGAAAATATTAATATTAGGAGACCAGAAAGTAAGCCCCTTGTATATGTCTCTATCATCTTCTTTACTATATGTATTATATTTTGCTCTACCTTCGGTAGCAATGGTATTTGCAATGTCTTCTAGAAGGTCCTTGTCAAAAGTAGCAGCCAATCCGATGGCTTGTGGAAAACTAGTCGCTACACCTGCCCTTGCAACCCCATGCAAAGCTTCGCTCCACCAATTATATCTTGGTATATTAAGTCTTTCAATTGCAGGAGAATTGTAAGTTAATTGACTGGCTTGTTCCTCCACTGTCATCTGATCTACCAATGCAACTGCTTGTTGACGGTAAAAACTTGTTTCTTTCATGTTCCTTCCTCCTAAAGTTTTGTAATACCTTACTACTATTTTACCTATAATTAACGTCCTCTACAAGCCTTTTTTAATACGGATATACCTCATAAACGACATAATCCTTGTCATAGTGATACCCAAGTTTTTCTGCTAACGCTACAGAACCTGAATTCTGGGCATCCCAGCTTGGATAAAGACCTCTTTTTAAACATTCAAGAATCAATTTTGCTCCACAAGATAAAGCAAGTCCACGCCTCCTAAAATCCTCTCTTGTATCAATCTCTATCTCTATTCCCCCCTGATAATAGCTGTAGGAAGAAGCGCCGGAGACGATTTCTCCATTCTTTAAAGCTACCACTCCAATCCCATGTTCTCTGTAAATGTGATAGGTAGGAAAATTAGAGCATAAATCACATGCCCAGGGAAGCTGTTTAATCTGCTGATACAATCTCTCATCAATCATAGTTAAGGTGAATTCTGGTGACAACTGATTTACATAATGAGATAATCTTTCCTTATCAAAAATATAAGGCTCCTTCTTTATTGCATAACGAGTGTGCTTTGTTGCACGATTACCATATACCTCTTCTATGAGCATACCCCATTCCTTAGTCTGTGGAGCCATAATAATAAAATCGCTATAACCTGCCGGTTTATGTTTCACTAATTCTATGGTTGGCGTTCCAGCAAAAAAAAAAATGCCCCAATGAGAATCTGCACAGACTCTGGCACTGAACTGTCCACTGTATAAGCCTGCCCCATACAACCTTGTAAACATGACCAGATTAATGTTTCTTCCCAGTCCTTTACCAAAGGAGCAACTGTTCTAACATCTATTACCTTTACAACAGGCATACTACCCCTCCCTTATTTATTTCCTTAGTATTTACAATTATCATAATAGACTTTTCATTTGCTAATAAAGTGGCTTCCCCCTTATCTCTCTACTTGAGATATTATGGGTAAAGCCACTTTAAAGTACTAGCCCTTATTCCTTACATGATAAATAAGATATCATTTTCCTCTTGTAAGGTTTCTGCTTTTATATAATTACTCTCTAACTCTACTCCATTTAAATAACATTGTTTACATCCAGCTTCTTTTCCATCTGGATTCTTTACAATGATATGGAGCTTCTTTCCACGGAATACTTTATCTATGGTGAATTCCTTCCACTCACTTGGAATAGATGGTGCTAACTTAAGACCATTGGCATCTGGACGAAGACCTAAAATACCTTCTACACACCCTACCATTACTGTGGAAGCAGTTCCTGTTAACCAATGTACCTGACTTCTTCCCTCAAAAGGACTCTCGATGCTCTCTGTAAACTGTCCATATACGTACGGCTCCATGACACGTTTCTCTGCAATGTCATTTTGGGCTGCAGGAGCGCTTTCCAAATAGTACTGGAATGCTCTATTTCCATGTCCCATCAAAGCCTCTGCTAAGATGATCCAACCTTGAGTCTGTAAAAAGATACTTCCATTTTCCTTAGTGGAACCATTAAACAAAAGTGCTAAAGCACCTTCAAAGGCATTCTCTTTAAAGGATGGTGCCATAAGACGTACACCGTACTTAGTATTTAACTCATTATATACTGTATTAAGAGCAGCTTCTGCCTGTTCCTTACTTGCCAATCCACTAATCACTGCCCAAGACTGTGGATTTAACCACATATTAGCCTCTTTATCCTTCTTAGAGCCAATTACTTGTCCATCCTCTTTAAAGCCACGGACAAATCGGTCACCCTCCCAACAATTGGTCTGAATAGTATCTCCAAGCACCTTCTGAACCTCATCAAGGTAAGCTACATATCCTTCATCCTTTTGTTGTATAGCAAAATTCTTAAGTATACTCATAGCATAGTATAACTGCAATGCCACAAAACTAGATTCACCCTTCTTACCAAGACGTAAGCAATCGTTCCAATCTGCATGAAGACCTGCTGGCATCTGATGTTCCCCAAGGCGTTCCATAGAGAACTGAATTGCTCTCTTTAGATGGTCATATACGGTACCTTCTTCTTTGTTGGCATAAGGAATTACCTCATGAATGAAATCAACATCTCCAGATTCACTAATATATTTTAAAATGGTTGGGAACAACCATAAAGCATCATCTGCACGATAAGCTGGATGTCCTGTAGACTGCGCATAAGATAAATCATCTGGAGTATCTTCATGTCCTGGATTGTGAGTGTATTTTACAAGTGGAAGTCCACCACCATTGTTCACCTGGGCAGATAGCATAAACTTAATCTGCTCTTTTGCCATAGCAGGATCTAGATGAATTACGCCTTGAATATCCTGTACAGTATCTCTATATCCATAACCATTACGCAAACCACAGTAAGCAAAGGATGCTGCTCTGGACCAGATAAAGGTCATAAAGCACTGATATGCATTCCAAGTATTAATCATACTATTAAATGCCTTATTCGGTGTATTTACCTGGAAATTAGATAACTTTCCATGCCAGTAATCCTTTAGCTCCTGAACCTCTTCTTCAATTCTATTAAGATCCTCATATTGATCCATAATCCCCTGAGACTCATCTTCATCATACTGTCCAAGTATAAAGGCGATGGTCTTAGTCTCTCCTGGTTGTAATTCAATTCTAGTATGTAATGCTCCACATCCATTGCTATTGTAATTTAGTACGTTGTCACATACTCCATTTTCAACAGCAATAGGATTGCCATAGCTACGGTAAGCACCAATAAAATGGGACTTGTCTCCGTTAAAGGATGCTACCTTAGAGCCCACTAATCCTAAGAATCTCTCAATTCTTCCACTTCCATTGCATTCCTTTGCGCAATTCTCATTAATTATCTGTAACACCTTATTGTCTTTAAAATAAGTACGTGTAATAAATAAACTGTACTGAAGGTTTACTTGGTCATTTTCATAATTGGCTTCGTTGGTAAATTCCGCATAAGAAAATGCAGAAAGCTTTCTTAACTGGTCCGTAGTATTAGTTACCTTTAATCGCCAAACCTCATAGGTTTTATTAAGTGGCACATAATACATCGCCTCAGACTTTATCCCTGCATATGTACTAATAATATTGGTGTAGGCTGTTCCATGATGACACTCTGATTCATAGGTATCTAGTGGTTTTCCTACAGGTTGCCAGGAAGCTGACCAATAATCCTTACTATCATCATCTCTTAAATAGATATAACGTCCTGGTTTGTCATCTTGGTTGAAGTAATAGCGTAAAACACGACCCTTAGCACCACTCTTAACAAAGCTGTAACCCCCTGTATTATTAGAGATAATTGCACCATAAGCTGGAGAACCAAGATAGTTAGCCCAAGGAGCAGGTGTATCCGGTCTTGTAATCACATATTCCCTGTTACTTTCATCAAAAAAACCGTAATTCATCGTTTTCTCCCTTTCTTTATAGAATTTCAAGGCAGTGGGGTTAGGCCACTGCCTAATTTTCTTATATTATAATACTATATCTATAACATTACGTTACTTGGGGATTTATAACAATGTTTTATATTAATCTGAAAATGTGTTATTTTATGACAATTACTTACGACTACGCTTTATGATATCTTTAAGCTCTTCTATTGAAAACTCATAGGAACGATTACAAAAATGGCAGTTCACACTGATAGGTTTTCCATCGTTGATCATTTCTTGAATGTCTTTTCTTCCAATGGACACGATGGCCTTCTCTACACGCTCTTTACAGCAATTACAATAAAAGTTCGTCTCAACCTTATCCATAATCTCTACACCAAACTCTCCAAGAACATTCTCAAGAATCTGCTCTGGTGTCATATCCTGATCTAAAAGAGAGGTAATAGAGGTAATCTCACCTATTTTCTGTTCAAGCTTCGTAATAACCTCTTCGTCAGCAAATGGAAGAAGCTGAATAATGAATCCACCCGCTCTTTTTACGGTATTATCCTTATTCATTAGTACTCCAAGAGCTACACTAGAAGGCACCTGCTCTGAGGTAGCAAAATAGTAAGTTAAATCTTCTGCAATCTCTCCACTAACTAAATGGGTCTGACCCACGTAAGGCTCTTTTAGCCCCATATCCTTAATAACACTTAAAACACCTAGGTCTAAGGCTTTGCCAACATCTAATTTCCCTTTGTCACTGGGAGGTAACATCACCTCTGGATGTATCACATAGCCTTTTACATTAGCTTTTGCATCCGCTGTAACAGTAAGTCCTCCAATAGGGCCACTACATTTGATTTGTAGAGTAAGGATATCCTTATCTCCCTTCATCATACTTCCCATCATACTTCCTGCAGTTAATAATCTTCCTAGGGCTGCAGTTGCTACTGGACTAGTATTGTGGGCTTTTCTAGCCTCCTCTACCAAATCCCTTGTGGTACAAGCAAATGCCCTAATCTGGTTATTTGCTGCAGTTGCTCTAACTATATAATCTGACATAATAAATTCCTTTCCTTTTACAAAACTCCTTAAAGTATCCCTATATATATAATTTCTTCTCCTGCTGCTGTTCTCTGGCTATGACATATATTCTTTCACTGTCTGGCTTTACTGCCTCTCTAGTAAAAGCATCGTAGGCAGCCATAAACTCCATACCTGCCTCCTTAAGCAAACGCTTTACTACTTCAAGACTATACGCTTTTTGGTAATGAGTTTCATCATATCTCTTAAATAAACCTGTTTCCTCACATTCCTCTTCCAACTCTGTGTCTCTCACATAGATAGAGAGGGAATATTCATTGATTCCTTCTTCCTTGTAATAATAGTTATCCCAGATAAAGCTACAATCCTCACGATTCTCAGCTATGGTATTATTACCAAGAATGGTTTCATACTTAAAAACAGTATTTAAGTCAAAGATAAAAACTCCTCTTGTATCAAGATAATTGTTGACCAATTTAAAAACTTGGAGTAAATCTTCTTCACTCATTATATAATTCATGCTGTCACAAATGCTAACAATAGCCCTGACTGTTCCATATAGTTCAAACTCTCGCATATCCTGCATAAGATATAAGATTAAAGCCCGCTTATCCTCTTCAAAATATTCTGCCTTTTTCTCCATAGCTATAGTCAGCATATCCTCAGAGTTATCAATGCCTATCATGTCATATCCCTGTTTTGCCAGCTCTTCTGTAATATTCCCAGTGCCACAGCCTAGTTCAAGAACTAGACCATCCTCCACTCCATACTCCTTTAATAGTCCTACTAAATAGTGAGACCACTCCTCATAAGGAATGTTGTCCATAAAGTCGTCATAAACCTGAGCAAATCCCGTATATGCTTGCATATAAGGTCCTCCTTATATCTATTTGCGCTTCTCATATACCACAGCACAAAATTCTTCTGTATCTCTTCGATTTTATCATGATATGAATTATTTTCAAGTA
Source organism: Bacillota bacterium (assembly GCA_023441145.1). Lineage (GTDB taxonomy): Bacteria > Bacillota > Clostridia > Lachnospirales > Lachnospiraceae > KM106-2. Next base: position 28,713 of record JAEZQN010000406.1, on the reverse strand, counting down.
TATTATAAGTCTTTTAATACAAAAATACCCCAAAAGTATGTAAATATACTTTTGGGGCACTCTTGTATTAATAAAAGGAGTATTAAAATACTAGAAGTAGAATAATGTCGATTTTAATGAGCCATCTTCTGATACATATCCTTAAGAGCAGGATACAATCCTCTGAAGACTTCATATTTTTTGTTGTAAAGTTCTACAATCTCAGGGTCCTGCTCAGTTGTACTAACAATCTGAATCAATTGATCAGTTGCTTCCTGTACCGAGCTGTATACACCACAACCAACGGCAGCTAGTATTGCCGCTCCAAATGCAGGTCCTTCCTCAGAATTTACTTTATCCACTTTAACATCTAAAATGTTGGCAGCAATCTTGCACCATAATGGACTCTTTGCACCACCACCTAGAATACGAACTCTTTCTATCTTCATACCAAGAGACTTGGTAATCTCAAAAGCATCTCTTAACGCAAAGGTAACTCCTTCTAACACAGCCTGAGTCATATCTTCTCTAGAAGAATCCAAAGTCATACCGATAAAGGCACCTCTTGCATTTGGATCATTGTGTGGAGTTCTCTCTCCCATAAGGTATGGTAAGAAGAATACGTTATTCTCACCTAACTTAGTAATTCCTTTTTGCTCTTCTCCGTATTGCTTGGTTCCGATTATTTCATCCATCCACCATTTATTACAGGAGGCTGCACTTAACATACATCCTAAATAATGATAGTTGCCATCTGCATGGGCAAAGGAATGAAGAGAATTGTTATCATCTACTGCAAATTCTTTTGTAGCAATAAATACGGTACCAGAAGTACCCAAGGATAAGCTACACATACCATGTCCTACTGTACCATTACCAACGGCAGCAACTGCATTGTCTCCACCACCAGCAATAATCTGTACTGTAGCAGGGATATTAAGTTCTTTGGCAATCTCTTCTTTGATGGTACCTACAGACTGATAGCTTTCATATACCTTAGCAAGCTGGCTTTCCTTAAGTCCAACGATCTCTAACATCTCCCTGGACCAACACTTATGTTCAACATCAAATAACAACATACCAGAGGCATCACTGACATCTGTGCAATGTACACCAGATAACATATAAGCAAGATAATCCTTCGGTAGCATCAACTTACAGATCTTGTCATAGTTTTTAGGCTCGTGCTTTTTCACCCACATTACCTTAGGAGCAGTAAAGCCTGTCAACGCCATATTGGCTGTATACTCAGATATTTTCTTTCTTCCAATTATGTTATTTAAGTAGTCACACTCTTCTGTTGTTCTTCCATCATTCCAAAGAATTGCTGGACGAATGACTTGATCCTTATCATCTAAGATTACCATACCATGCATTTGTCCACTAAAGCTAATTCCAGTTACCTGTGAGCGATCACAATCGGAAATTAGTTCATGTAATGCATCCATAGTTTGTTCATACCAATCTGAAGGATTCTGTTCAGACCAGCCTGGTTTTGGAAAATATAGAGGATACTCTCTAACAGCAACCTTTTTAATATCTCCCTTTTCATCCATAAGTAAAAGCTTTACTGAGGAAGTACCAAGATCAATTCCGATAAATAACATATTAACAATCCTTTCTTTCGAGGAAAAAGCCTATCCAGCCTAACTAGGTTTACTGAATAAGCTCTATCCCGTTTTTGTTATTCTAATTCTTATAATTCCATTATGTATTGATTAAGAATTGCCTCTAACATCTCTTGACGTCCAGACACATTTGGAGTAATGCCATTTTCCATAGCATAAGCTGCTAATTCTTCAAATCCAACTTTACCATCTACGATATCCTTGCCAAGTCCTTCGGAGTAGCTAGCATAACGTTTTGCAATAAAGTCGATAAATACTTTATCTTCTAATAATTTAGCAGCAACCTTTAAGCCCTTTGCAAAGGTATCCATACCAGCGATGTAAGCATAGAACAGATCAGAATCTTCAAAGGATCCACGTCTAACCTTAGAGTCAAAGTTCAAACCACCAGTTGTAAAACCACCAGCTTGTAAAATCTCATACATAGCTAATGTAGTATCGTAGATATTAGTTGGGAATTGGTCAGTATCCCATCCTAACATTAAGTCACCCTGGTTAGCATCTACACTACCTAATACACCATTGATACGGCATTGATTCAATTCATGCTGGAAGGTATGCATAGCAAGTGTTGCATGGTTTGCTTCTATGTTTAATTTGAAGTATGGTAATAAATCATACTTACGTAAGAATGCCAATACAGTAGCAGTATCAAAATCATATTGATGCTTGGTTGGTTCCTTTGGTTTTGGCTCAATTAAGAACTGACCAGTAAAACCAATCTTCTTAGCATAATCAACTGCCATGTGCATAAATCTAGCCATATTGTCTAGTTCTAAACCAGTATCTGTATTTAAGAGAGTCTCGTAACCTTCTCTTCCGCCCCAGAATACATAGTTTTCTCCACCAAGTTCCTTGGTGATTTCAATCGCTTTCTTCACCTGTGCAGCTGCATAAGCAAATACAGTAGCGTTACAAGAAGTACTTGCACCATGAACAAATCTTGGATTACTAAATGCATTAGTAGTTCCCCATAAACACTTGATTCCAGTACGAGCCATCTCTTCTTTAATAACTCCTACAATAATATCAAGGCGTTCATTAGTTTCCTTTAAATCTTTGCCTTCTGGAGCGATATCTCTATCATGGAAACAGAAATAAGGTATCTGCATCTTCTCCATAAATTCAAAGGCTGCATGGACTCTGTTAATTGCAATTTGCATAGCATCAGCCTGATCCCAGTCACGTTTCATAGTAGCTTGTCCAAATGGATCAACACCCATTGCAGTAAACGTGTGCCAGTAAGACATAGCAAAACGTAAATGCTCTTTCATAGGTTTACACATAACCACTTCATCTGGATTATAGTATTTAAAAGCAAGTGGATTGGTACTCTTTGGGCCCTCATACATAATTTTTGGAATATCTTTGAAATAACTCATAACATTCTACCTCCTATTTAGTTTAGTGAGTAAACTATTAAGTATAATATAACAAGATATGTTACAAATGTCAACGGGTTTTTATATTTTTTTACTACAATTTTCAGAACTTTAATTTTAAGTTTTGTACATATTGTCACGAAAATATATACTAGTCGCTTTATTCAACGGAAACAAGCAGAAAAAAACCTTTGCACAAAAACCTGAATATGGTATTCTATTTACATGTTTATTAAGTAAACTAATTTCTTTTATGAAAGGTTCGATTATAAATGATAATTGGAAGCAAAGAGCTCATTCGTGATATTAACAGTAATTTAGTGTTAGAAACCATCATTGATAAAAGCCCTATTTCAAGAGCAACTCTTTCTAAAGAGTTAGGTTTAACCAAAGCAACCATTTCAACTATTGTACAAGATTTAATTGATCGGCATTTGGTTATCGAAATAGGCAGTGACAATACTGACCTTGGGAGAAAACCCATTTTACTTACCTATAACAAAGATGCAGGACATGCTCTTTGTATTGATATTCAGCCAGACAACTGCACGGCTATATTAAGCAACCTACAGGCTGATATTCTAAAACAAGATTTGATACCGACTCCCGAGAATCCAGAAGATCTTCCTTATGTCCTAATTCAGTATGTAAGAGACCTTCTACCTAATCTGACTCCATCACACTACGGATTAGTTGGTATTACCCTAAGTATTCATGGTGTAACCTGTGATAATACTGTAAAGTTTGCTCCTTATTACAATTTGTCTGGAATCCCTCTTGTGGACAAACTAGAGGAACAATTAGACATACCAACCTATTTAGAAAATGAAGCAAACCTGTCAGCCTTAGGAGAATGTAGTATCGTTCATGACAATTCTAATTTAGCTTCTATCAGCGTACATTCTGGTATTGGCCTTGGACTTATCATAAACAATCATCTAGTAAAGGGCTATAAGGGATATGCAGGAGAGGTTGGACATACGATTATTGATATAGACGGAAGGCCTTGTCCTTGTGGAAATCATGGTTGTTTAGAGCAATATGTATCAGAAAAGGCTTTGCTAAAAGAGTTTGCTACTAGGAAAGGAAAAAAACAAATCTCCTTTGAAGCGTTTGCTAAGGCCTATGAGGAGAAGGATCCTGATGCCGAAACTATCGTCGACCTCTTTGTGAAATACATGTCGGTAGGACTAAACAATATCCTTAATTCCTACAATCCAGAGATTATTGTCATCAATAGCTCCTTTACCTCTTTCTACCCTACGTTAACCGAGGAAATCATTAAGAGATTGTCTAGTCGGATGAATAATTACAGTTCCATTCTTCCTTCTTCTTTATATGGCAAGTCTTCCTTAATTGGTGGTCTATGTGTGGCTATTAAGAATTTCCTAGGAATAAAGTATCTGAAGATGCAAAATAGCAACGATTCCAGAACCATATAACAAACAAAACCAAAGCCCCTTTCAGGTATCTTAATGAAACCTTGAAGGGGCTTTCACTCTTCTTATTATTTTATATTCTTCACCCTTTTTCCCATGTAAGAAAGAACGTCTTTCCTTGTGACAATTCCAATAAAGCTACCTTCATCATCTACCACTGGCACAAAGTTCTGATTGGCTACCTTATCAAAGAGGTTCTCCACAGATTCATGGATACGCACTGCTTGATTGTCTCTTCTTCTTGGTATCTCAATAATCTTGATTGCATCAAGTTCCTTTTCTCCGGGATAATTCTTGCGCTTTATACTCCAAAGAAGATCTCCATCTGTAATGGTACCTATATATCTGCCTTCGCTACTTAAAAGGGGAACTGCTGTATAACCATGATGTTCCATCTTCTCTATTACCTGACGGAGAGATTCGGATTCCAATACATGGGCCACTTCAGCCTTAGGCGTTAAAAAGAATAATATGTTCATATCATCCGTCCTTTATTCTTTAATTTATCTTCTCTTAGTATACCATATAATAGCACCAGAAGCTATGAAGAAATAGAAGTTCACCTACTTTTTCACCTATGCTCTGGTGCTATTTTATACCTTACGTTGTTACATTATTCTGTTGTTTACTTTCTCGTTTCTTCTTGGTTATCAAACCACCAATACGACCGGTTTCCTTGGCACTTAAGGATTTCCAACCACCAGCGATCACCTTGTCATATAGACCAAGTTCCTTGGCAATCTCGTATTTTAACAGTTCATCTGGTATCAATTGTTCCGATGAAACTAATCCATCTACCTTTTTCAACATGATTAGGCTCCTTCCTTGTACTAGTAGAAGTATACCCCTTATGCCTACTTTTAAACCTATTTACGAGAAAAGTATTTTACTATTAAGAGACAAGAACTGGTATGGCTTTATTTAAGTGAAGGGAGTAGATATAAATCTCTTTTACCTTTAGGTGGAGTTGCTTCTCTAGGGCCTCTTTATAATAAAAAAGCTGTGTCTTATAGCGCTTTACTAGCTGCTGCCCACTTCCTACGTGGTCCGTCTTATAATCCCAAAGAACAATTCCATCCTCCTCTATAAAAAAGGCATCAATAATTCCCTGTACAAGAATCATTTCCTCACTTTTATATCGTTCATGAATACTAGAGGCTTTTTGCCCCATGACAAACTGCTGCTCTCTGTAAAGAGCTTTTCGCTCTTGGGCTTTTGCTGCTCTGACACCTAGTGGGCTAAGAAGAAAATGAAGTAGCTTTTCAGGTTTAAGTATGTCTAACTCTTCTTTAGACAGTACCCCTCTCTCCATCAAGGAACTAAGCTGAGCATGAAGTGTCTCCTCATTAGTCACCTCTTTAAAATCCATACATTCTAGAATATGATGGTATAAGGTTCCTACTTCATTTGCCGCGAGATCAAGTCCCTCCTTAGTCTCTTCCTTACGCATAAAGGAAGGGGTCGTTGGTATGAAGTCTTCCTCTAAAAGGTCTGTAAGCTTTAAAGGAACCAAGGAGATACTGTCCTCCTCCTCTGTCTCTTGACTTAGCTTCTTTAACTCACTGACAGTAACCTTACCTGCAATCTTAGTATCCTCTTCATAAGGATAAGAAAATGCTAGTTTTTCTTCTAACAGGTTCCTTAACTCCTCATCATGTACCTGATTCACATCGAAGTTTTCTAACACCTCTCTAGTAAGATTTCTAGCTAAGGTCTCCATAACCTCCTGCTTTACTAGTCCCATAACATCCACAAAGGATATATCAAATGGTACATCCCTCATAAGCTCTTTATTGCGTTCCTTTAATTGTTCTTGAACGTTCAACTGCTCAGTGGACAGATTATGAGCATTAATTACCTCATCTGCTGCTAGGTAAAGGGCAGGGTGTGCCTTTAGAGCTTCCTGTATCCAATCCAAATAGGACTGGGCCCCTGTAAGACTTTCATAGCTTAAGAGCCTTTGATGTGGTTCATATACATGAAGATCAATGAGCTTTTTCTCAAGACCTTTTTGATAACCTGTAAGAATTAACTTTTCCTTAGCACGAGTCAGCGCGACATAAAGAATACGAAGCTCCTCTGCTTCATTCTCTAAGACAATGCTCCTTGCAATCACCCTCTTCATAAGAGTTGGGGACTTTACTCGAAGCTTAGCATCAATGTATTCTGGTCCTAGACCAAAGTCTGCGTGAAGCACCACCTTGCTATTGGCATCCTGATTGTTCCACCTCTTACCCATACCTGATACAAAGACTACTGGGAACTCCAAACCTTTACTCTTATGAATGGTCATGATACGAACAGCATCAGAATACTCACCGTCTGCAGAAGCCTCTCCTTTATCAATTTCATACTTGTGTAGTTTTTCGATATATCGATTAAAGTCAAATAACCCAGAGTAGCTACTAGCTTCAAACTCTACAGCCTGTCGAATCAGCATTTCCACATTGGCAACTCTTCGCTCTCCTGCAGGCATTGCCTGAATGAAATAATAGTAGTTGGTATCCTCTACGATGTTTTGAATGAGCTCATAGATAGTGGTATGATTAAGCTTATTCCGATACTTCTCAAAGAAATCTCGGAAGGATAAAAGCTTATTTTGTATGGTTTCATCTTCTCCACTGACGCTATAAGCAACAACATTATCATATAGCTCCTTCTCTTTACCATCAATCCGAACAATGGCAAGTTCCTCACTAGAGAGACCAAATAATGGACTATGAAGAATTGCTGCCAAAGGAATCTCCTGTCTCGGGTTGTCTAACACCTTAAGTAGATTAAGGATTGTACGTATCTCTAAGGTACTATAATATCCAGACTGAGTGTCTGCATAAGCATTGATGCCTTCTGCTAACAAGACATCTACAAATACCTCTGCCCAACCTGTCATACTTCGAAATAAAATGACAATATCCGATAACCTCGCAGGTCTTAAAATAGTTTGTCCCTCACTATCAAGCTCCTTACCTCTAATAAGTAGGCCTTCCTTGGGATCGATTAGTTCTTTAATTCTTCTAGCTACCGCCTTAGCTTCCAGTTCCCTTGTGGTATACTCTGTTAACGGAGAATCCTCACTAGAAGTAGCCTCACTACTAGAATCTTCCTCTTGGCCTTGCTCCTCTTGGCTACCCATTTCCCCCTGAAGAAGTGCCAGCTCCTCCCCTGTCATTTTATGAAGCTCCCCTACAAGCATGACTTCTGTAGAGGCAGAGGTTCTCTCACCATTTTCATACTCTGCTCCGGTATATAGGGCAGCTTCCTCATTGTAGGTGATTCCTCCTAATCTATTCTGCATCATTTGGGTAAATAAAAAGTTAATAGGTTCTAGTACCTCTCTTCGACTTCTAAAATTCTTATGCAAATTGATTTTCTGATACTTAGAGTCTTCTAACGTATAGTCCTCATACTTTTGCATAAAGAGCTCCGGCCGTGCCATACGGAATTTATAGATGCTTTGCTTTACATCTCCTACCATAAACACATTAGGCTCATTCATCCTCTCTTTAGAGATACTAGTCAGTAGCATTTCTTGTACGTAGTTACTATCCTGATACTCATCTATGAGGATCTCGTCGTAATACTCCATCAACTCTAATGCCACAGTAGAAGGAACAATCTCTCCTGTATCCTTATCTTTAGATACTAGGATATCCAAAGCAAAATGCTCCATATCACTAAAGTCGATGATTCCTTTGTCTTCTTTTTTCTTTCTGTACTCCCTAGCGAAATCAATGGTAAGGGCAATCAGAGCTTCCATACTTGGTCTAGTCTTTTTTATATCCTCTAGCATATCTTCTGGGCTTTGAAAGAAGAACTGGGTATTTAATGTCTGTAATGTTTTTTTGATCCTATCACGACCATTTTTCACCACTTCTCTTTTGTCGGCACTGACAGATGCATCCTTTTTTGAAGAAAGCCGGCCAAACTGTAACCCATAGAATTCTTTATAGTATTCCCCATAGCTATCTGACTTTGCTATCCTAGAAAGCATATCTGCCTCTGCTTGTAGCATCTCTAGATACATATAAGGTCCATCTGGCTCTTCACAGATAGCAATTAGTTCCTTTATCTTCTCGCAGTAATCCATAAGCATCAGCTCTAGATAATGGAGTAGCTGCTTCATCCAGTTGGATTTATCCATTTCCTCTAAGGTTGTCACCTGAAAGGCTTCTAAATTCTCCTGTAGCCATTCCTCTGGCCAAGGATAACTGACAGAAAAATTATACAGTTTGAAAATCAAGTCCTCTAATACATTATCTGATTTCCCACTGACATAACACTCAATCAACTCCACAAAGTTCTCTGGTAGTTCTTCATAATACCTTTCTAAAAGCTCACTCATGACATCTACCTTTAATAAATCCAGCTCTCCTTCCTTACCTACACGAAAAGATGGATCAATATCAATGGTATTAAAGTAATTGCGCACAATACTTTGGCAGAAGGAATCGATGGTGGTGATTTGTGCAGTTGGAATCAGTGCAATCTGCTTTTGCAACCGTTTATTATCTGGCTCCTTAAGTAAGCGTTCATCTACAGCCTTTAGAATACGCTCCTTCATCTCACTAGCCGCAGCCTTGGTAAAGGTTACAATGAGCAAATGATCAATATCTATAGGATGCTCCTCATCAGTTATCATAGTAATAATACGCTGTACTAGAACAGCAGTCTTACCTGAACCTGCTGCTGCAGACACCAGGATATTGCGATTTCTTAAGTGAATCACTTGTTCTTGTTCCTTTGTCCACTTAACCTTACTCATTGTCCTGGCCCTCCTTCACATTTTCCCGAAACAATCTAAAAACATCCTCTGTATCCATAGCAAAAAGACGTCTGTAATTACTACCTGGAAGCTTTGCATCAAAGTCACAAACACTCCCATACTCACAGTAATCACAGGCAGTATAGTTGCCCATTTTATATGGGTCTAACTCTACCCTTCCATCTATTATCTCATTCCCAAACTGCTTAACCTTGCCCATAGCAAACTGGCAGATATGATTTAACCCAGCCTTCGACACGGTCTTTGAGGTCTTCTTAATCTCCCCATTGGATTTCGTACCCACAGGAATAACCAATGACGACACCCCTGCCTTTAGAGGCTCCTCCTCATCCATAAAGCTATGGTCCATAGCTGTTATGACCTTAGAATCCTCATTGACATAACCATTTAGGCGAAGCTTGTCCATCATTTGTTGTGCTACTTCCTCCTTGGAGCCTTTCTTCTCTACAATCGGATCATCTATATTGTAATAAAAGATTCCTGCTGGAATAACGATTTTCTCAGGATGTAGTTGCTCCTGTAACTCAAGAGAAGCCTTTAGATACACTACTAGCTGCAATTGCAGTCCATAATACACCTTAGACATATCTAGGGAAGTCTTTCCCGACTTATAGTCCACAATTCTAAGGTAAACCTCACTCTCCTTCTCTGCCACATCAAGTCGGTCAATTTGCCCTTTTAAATTCATTACAGAGCCATCCTTTAACCCCACATTCACTGCATTGATATGGTCTAATCTAGAGAACTTTAATTCAAAACCTTGTGGTATAAAATCTCCACTTTTTACTTGCTCACACAAAGCCCAAACAGTACGCTTCGTAATCCGTTCCACTCGTTTAATAAGATACTCATACCGTTTTGAACTATATAAAATCTGATTGTTGTAATTTCTTGTTACTTCTTCTACTGCCTCTATTGTATACTGCTCCTGTATTTCTATTGGTACATTTGTCCAGTGATAACTACTGTCATGAAGCTTCTTTGCAAAAAGCTCCATGGAACTGTGAAATAGATTACCAATGTCCGGCATCTCTAGCTCATAGGTGACTCTTTGACTAAGTTCTAAGCCGTATTTGAGGAAATGGGCGTATGCACAAGCAGCGTATTTCTCCAATCTGGTTACGCTATTGCTTAAGTTCTCTCCGTACAACGCCTTCGCTACTGCCTTGGATATATTAAGCTCCCTTTTCTCATATAAAGCTCCCTCTAACAGAAGTTCTATTAGACTATCATACCGCTCCTGCCTCTTATACCAGCTAAATAACTCTAACCAAAGAGGGGACATATCCTCCTTATACTCTCGTAAACCGTGAATCAGATACTCTAGCCCTTTGTCAGCTCCGAGTAGTGACTGCATACAGTCCTCATAGGTGTGAAGGCTAATGTCTTCCGTTACTAGCTTTGGAAACACCTTAAGTATTTTGGAAATAAGGTATGACTGCCTAATTGCTTTTCCATTGTTGTTTCCACTGCTGCCTACCTTACTATAGAGAATATATAGTTTTTCTCTTGGTTTCGTTAGGTTTAAGTATAGATAGAACTGTTCGGTATAGCTATTCTGTCTTCTAGTTGGTGCCATAACCACATCTTCTTTTAATAGCAGATTTCTCTCCATGTCGTTCACAATTCCACCTTGACCAGAAACCCTAGGGATAATACCATCATTTACTCCAAGCAAAAATAAAGCCCTAATATCCTTAAGACGTGTACGCTCAATATCTCCAATCACTATCTGATCAATTCCTGGTGGAATTAGTCCAACCTTAGCCTCTCTAAAACCACTTTCTAGTAACTCCTTAAATTCCTTACAAGTCACCCTCTCTTCCCCAAGAAGCTCAACTAACTTGTCAAACAGATCCATTACAATGCCATAGATCTGCCTATATTCTTTGGCTAACAGTGGCTCACCATTGGCCTCAAAATACTGCTCATATGCCTTGATTTTCTGCTCCACTTGATTGCTTACTAAGAATTCATAGAGAGCCTTCGTCATATCCTCAATAGAGCCTTCTGATTCCTTCACACACTCTAAAAGAGGCGTAAGCATATCAAATATTCTTTGACGTAAGTCATTAAGCTCCTCTAGATTTACCTCTCCCTTACCACGGTATTTTCTCTTCCATTCCTTTTTCCATGCATTTTTTCCACGAATACCAACAGCTAGAACATAATTTTCCAGAATATCAACCTGTTGCTTCTCTATATCAATTAAGTCGTTTCGTAGAAGACGAAATACACTTTCATAGGTATAATCCGTATAAAAGATTTCTAATACAGAGCGTACTAATTTTACCAGTGGATTCGCAAGAATGTCTTTCTTCAAATCCAAAAAGCTAGGAATCCTAACCTTCTCAAACTCTTTTATGAGCTTGGTTCCATAGGTGGTCAGATCCCCGGTTACCACAGCAATATCCTTATAACGATATCCATCCTCTTGAATGAGGTGCATAATTTCTTTTATGGTGTAATCCACCTCACCATCCGCATCTGTGGTTGTTAAAAGACGAATATCCTTCATCTCCTCTTTGTAGACCTCATACGGATAGCGAAATAGATTGTGCTCTAAGGCAGCTAGTTCCTTAGACTGACGAAAACGGTATGGCACCTGACCTTTACTTACATAGTAGTGAGGCTCCACCTTTACCTCTACCTCAGCTGCCAGCTCACTTAGCTTTGCAATGGTCTTTTTGCTCATATGAAAGAGCTGAAATTCTTCTCCGATGTCATTTACACTCTCTCTATCATCAATTGTTACGGTAATTAACACCTTTTTGGCTAATACCATAAGCTTTTGCACTAATTTATACTGAATTGGTGTAAAACCAGTAAACCCATCAAAACATATAACGCTATTAGCAACAATCTTAGACTCATCGATCACCTGACACAGTAACTCTAATAACTCCTCTGCCGCTATATATTTATCACTTAAAAACTCTTGAAAGCCCCGATAAATAACTAACATATCCTGAAGCTTTCCAGAAAGCATTGGTTTGTTTTTCACTTTTTCTATCATGTTCTCTAATTCTTTGGGACCAATGCTATATTGATAAAGCTCAGACAAAAAGGATTTTAGCTCACTAATGAAACCATTACGATGAACATTATTCTGAAATAAGAGTAATTCATCCTTTTTGGCAGCTATAACCTTTCTAAGCACCATGCTCTTACCAGTATCCTCCAACACAAGTCCCTGCTTTGTATTGGTTTCTTCAAATACGCGATAGGCAAGACGCATAAAGCTTAATATGTCAATATTCATAATACTATGATCAGGGTGCATCGTAACCAGATCCTTTTGTGTCTGCAAAGTAAACTGCTCTGGAACGATTACGATATAGTTTGTATCCCGGTTATTTATAGCTTTTTCTATAATCTCCTGATACAAGCAATGGGATTTCCCTGCCCCACTACTTCCTAAAATAAACTGTAAAGACATAAGCGCCTCCTATTTTTCCTGGTACCATTATTATAAACCAATGACCTTGGAAAAGAAATATCATTTAAAACAGCCACTCTCTCTATTATTCTATAAAAATTAATCATAAAACCTCTTTTTTGAAAATATGATTATATAAAGTTAAGTAATTATTCATTTGAATGTACATACTCAAATTGAATCTGCCTATTGGAGGATGAAGCATGTCAAAAACCAAGATTGTTGTCTTACACCTTAAAGAAATTATTTATACTGCTATCTTTGTAGGGCTAGGCATACTTTTAATTCTTTTACTGGTCATTATGTTTTTCCCAAAAAATAGTGGGGCTTCAGATGAGGATACACCAATCTATAAGCCTGGTGTATATACCTCCCAAATGAACCTAGATAACGCTACCCTAAATCTGGAGGTTGTGGTAGATGACAACCATATTAACTCCCTTCGATTTGTGAACCTTGATGACTCAATTACCACCATGTATCCACTTGTAAAGCCTGCCTTACAAGAAATCGCTGATCAATTGTATCAGGATACGGCAATCGGAGATATTGAATTCTCAGAAGATAACCAATATACCTCTGTTATGATTCTAGATACCATTAAATCCCTATTAAAAAAAGCATCTCTTTCGTGAGATGCTTTTTTAATAGGAAATTGCTTCACATATCCTATTTATCTGTCTAATAGATCAAAGTTCTTCCAGTAGTCATCATCCTTTTGATCCCGAATAGCACGATAGTATTTACGCGCCATGGTCTCAGGAAGCTCTTCATCCTTAAATAATACGGTAATGTCTTCGCCCTTTTTTAGAATTTGGCGATCAGAGTGATGTTCTACCCACTCTCTAGCCTTATCCTCCCATTCCAGTATCATCTCTTCCTCCAAGTAGTCCCATTCCGTCATCTGAAACTTAACTTCCTCTATATAGTCCTCTAAATCCATGCTGATCATAACTTGCTCCTTAATTCTAGTTCTTAAAATACTGCTTGTACGGTGACTTTGCATTTAAAAAGGTAATACCTACAATGCCTGGTCCAGTGTGGGCTCCGATGGCACAACCAACATAGTTTTCGATAAAATTTGTACAGCCATACTTCTCCATTAAAGTATTCTTTACCTCTTGTAAGGTGTCATAGCAATCACCGTGGACAACTCCTATCACCTGGTCAGATAGATCGGCACCCTTCTCTCCAACTACATCTATTAACTTCTTCAGGGAGCGATTTCTTCCACGTACTTTATCAAAGGCCTCTAAAGCACCTGCCTCATTCACCTTAATAATCGGTTTGATGTCTAGTAAGCCACCAGCAATAGCACTGGTCCTACTTAAACGTCCCCCCCTAAAGAGATACTCCAAAGTCTCTACTGTAAATACGTGCTCCATATGATCACGATGCCATTCTATTGCTTCTACAATGGTATCTCTATCGCATCCTGCCTCTAGCATTAATACAGCATAATAAACCAATAATCCAAATCCAATGGAGGCACATCTTCCATCAATAATGGTGATATCAAAATCTGGGTAATCCTCTAACAGTGCCTGTTTTGCAAGGGTTGCTGCATTAAAGGTACCAGCAATTCCTGTGGAAAAGCAGATATAAATTAACTGATCTCCTCTTTTAGCATATGGTTCAAAGTGCTCTTGAAACATATATTGACTGATATGATAAGTCTTGATATCACTATCTGTAGCTAATAGCTTATAAAACTCCTCTGGCATAATGGTCTCGCCATCAAAATAATCCTTTTCATCAATTACAACTGGTGTGGGAATTACCTCCAGATTGTGTTCCTTTGCAAATTGCTGCGGTATGTCTGATGCTGAATCTGTTATGATTTGTAATGCCATATCGCTCCTCCTTATCCTTATGTCCTCTGCCTTATAACTCCATCAATTCCTCCTGCCAAAGCTGAACACAGGCATCGCTTGGCATTCTAAGATCCCCTCTTGGAGACAGTGCCACACTACCCACCTTAGGACCATCTGGTAAACAAGATCTCTTATACTGCTGGGAAAAGAAACGACGGTAGAATACAGTCAACCATTTTAAGATTACTGCTTCCTTATAGTCTCCTTTAAAAGCATAGCATGCCATATGATAGATTTTCTTTGGTGAATATCCAAAACGCATTACATAATATAGGAAAAAATCATGTAACTCGTATGGGCCTACAATGTCCTCTGTCTTCTGTGTAATCTCTCCGTCTTCTGGAGGTAGTAGCTCCGGACTAACTGGTGTATCTAGAATATCCCAAAGAACAGCTTTAATCTCCTTATTCTCCTCAAGGGAAGAATAATATTCAACAAGATAGCGCACTAATGTCTTTGGCACAGAGCAGTTGACTCCATACATAGACATGTGATCCCCATTATAAGTGGCCCATCCCAAGGCCAGTTCACTCATGTCTCCTGTACCAATTACCATCCCATGCACTTGATTTGCAATATTCATGAGAATCTGTGTCCTCTCTCTTGCTTGTGAATTCTCAAAGGTCACATCATGAACTGTTGCCTCATGACCAATATCCCTAAAATGAAGCAAAACTGCCTCATTAATAGGAATCTCCCTCAGTGTAACACCTAGAAGCTTCGTCAGTGTTACCGCATTCTGATAAGTTCGATCCGTTGTACCAAAGCAAGGCATAGTCACTGCTATGATATCCTCTCGCGTCTTTCCTAACATATCAAACGCTTTTACAGTTACTAATAAAGCCAAAGTGGAATCCAGTCCTCCTGAAATACCAATCACAGCTGACTTACTGTTCGTATGCTCCAGTCGTTTTTTCAGACCACAAGCCTGAATGTCAAAAACAGTATTACAGCGATGTTCCCGCATTAAACTATCACTTGGAACAAATGGTGCCTTATCTATAAAACGAGTTAACTCTGTTACTTCTAAATCCTCTGGATCTTGATGTTTAAGACTAAAACAAATAACCTCATAGTTTTCTCGATTCTTTGTCTGAAAGGACATGGTCCGTCTTCTCTCAGCCTCTAAACGTCCCAAATCTATCTCTGAAACCACTATATGGTTATCTTGTATAAACATTTTTGATTCCCCCAGCATAGTTCCATTCTCTACAATCATATTATGACCTGAGTATACAACGTCTGTGGTGGACTCTCCAGCCCCTGCATCAGAATAAAGATATGCTGCTAATAGTCTAGCTGACTGATTTTTTACTAAATCCCTGCGGTAATCATCCTTACCGGTTGTCTCATTACTAGCAGAGCAATTAGCTATGATAGTAGCTCCAGCTAGTGCATGATGAGAGGATGGTGGAATGACCGTCCAAATATCCTCACAAATCTCCACTGCCAATGTAAAAAGTGGTATTTCACGACAAGTAAATAACAGATTTGTCCCAAATGGAATATCTTCTCCTGCCACCTTGACCTGTTCTATCCGACTTTCTCCTTGGCAGAAATACCGACCTTCATAAAACTCGGAATAATTTGGTATTGTAGATTTTGGAACAATGCCTAGTATCTTCCCGTCATGAATGACTGCTGCTACATTATAAAGCTTTTGCTGCTTCATCATAGGAAGCCCAACGACAGCAGTAATCTCTAAGTCCTTTGTCATTTTTGCTAATACATCAAGCTCCTGCAAGGCAACCTTCAAAAGTGTATCCTGTAGAAATAAGTCTCCACAAGTATAACCTGTAATACATAGTTCAGGAAATACTACTAGCTTTACCTTTTTTTTCTCACACTGCTTTATCATCTTACTAATCTGTTGGCTATTATAATGGCAATCTGCTACCTTAACGACTGGTGTCGCACAAGCAACCTTTAAAAATCCATACTTCATCAATAAACCCTCCAAATGGATTGCTGTTCGTAATATAACTTCTATTATAAGGATAGTCTTAATAAATAACAAGAGCTTTATTCATAGCAAATGGGTCTGTCACCTATGTATTCTTCCTACTTTAATACATGACAGACCCATCTATTATTATTATTTAAATTATTACTCTTCTTAATACTGATAAATTTCGGTATTGTAATCCTTAGCTTTCTTCTTCATACTAACTGACTTCTTTGCTCGATACATACAAAGGTCATAGGTACAATCTATAATGTACCATTTCTTTATTTCAGAATTGTATACCTTATTCCATGCATGATAGCCACTAACTTTCTTACTATAGCCAGTAACTAATTTCGTCTCAATTCCATTACTTCGAAGCATAGAGGCGAATACTGCAGAAATATCATAGCAGATTCCCTTCTTTGTGCTATATGTCGTATTAATATTTGGTATGTACTGTTTCGTTAAGGAACTTAGTTTCTTCTGCTTTGCATAGTCATATTTGTAGGTTTTATAAATATAACTCCAGATAGCTTTGATCTTCTCTTCCTTTGTCCTACACTTTTTAGTCAACGCTTTCGCTTTTTTGATGACTGCATTACTAGCCTTAAAGCTTATAATGATATGAGTAGGCCGAAACGCCATTCTAGTAGGCGTCAGTTTAAGAGTAACTGTTTTTTGATCTACAACAGCGTATTGAGTACCTGCAATATTCTTACAAAGCATAAGCTTATAGGTCCCATTACCCTCTGTAAGAGGAATCCTTACGGTATTATTGCCCTTTTTTAATTCATACTGATACTGAGTATCCCCTTTGATAACCAATACTTTGGTTTTTACAGCATCTGGATTCTTATACTTGTAAGTAATGGTTCCATTTTTATTATTTTTAATCGTAACTGTGGCAGCTGTAGCCGCCTCTACAGTGGATAGTGGCATAAGTAGCTCAACCACCATAAACATTCCCAACATCAATGGAATGATTCGTTTCTTCATTTTCATATTATTCACCCCTTCGGTAGCTGGCTGTCTTATTTCAGACCCTATAGCTTTGCGTCCTTAATTTGCATTAAGTTTGCCCTTTCGATGATTTGTTACTCTTTCAACCTGCAACGTACAATTAGCCTTGTTGCTCCATCATCCTCACAGGAAATTAAAGTTAACGTAGTTTCTTCATCAATATCTGTCGTTACACTCATGTCATCTGGATTAACAACAAACTGTTCATATACCTCATATGTATAAGTTTCCTTCCGCATATTGATAACCTTGACTTCTGCTCCATTACTAAGCATATCAATGTTCTTAAAGAAGGTACCATAAATTCCTCCTCTATGACCTGCTAATACACAGTTTCCAATCTGTCCTATATGTGCTGTTCCAGACATATGTCCTATGGCAGGTCGTAAGTTCTCTGGTTCGGTTCCTACAACAATTACAGAATTCAAATTAATATCAGGAATTTCAATGATTCCATAAACCTTTTGCTTTTGTAATAGTTCCTCCCTTTTCACATCTAAAGAGTTCTCTGCAGAGGCTTCTGTTCCATTATCATTCTCTAACGTTAAATTACTATACTTATCCGCTGCAACTGCGTTATTTTTATTAGACGCACCATCTACCTCTACTAATTCAGGATCCTCACAACTAGTATCCATTTTTGCATAAGCTTCCTGAAGCAATGCATCACTTTCCGCCTGTGCTTGCTTTTCAGTAATCTTTGGGTATAAAATAACGATTATACCAATCAATATGAGTAATATTCCAATTATATTAATAAACTTTTTCACTATGCCATCTCCAAATATAGATTCTTATGCATATTATATAGGAAACTCTTGTGTAAAAGCAACAGTGAAATCGGATATTTAATATTAAAGGGCAGCCTAATAAGTAGCTGCCCTTTATCACTTCATATACAACCCAAAATGCCGGTTCTTGAATTTTGAGTCCTAGCTAAGCTAGGTGGGTTTCCGCAGACACAGTTTCTGCCTTCCACTGCTATTCGGTGGCCTGGCATCCCTGGATCAATGTAGGAATCCCTTTTCAAAAATGTAGGTTCAAAATATCAAGAGTTGTCGAGCATTTCAGGAAATTGTACTTATATTATAGAATATAAAATGGTATTTGGCAAGGGCTTACAAACAATTTCCATCTTCATTTAGATAAATTTGAGTAAACGTAAATCGAAAAGTGGTACCAACCCCTCTCTGACTTTCCACTTCAATAGAGCCACCTAACTTCTCCACAATCTGCTTAGCAATGACTAAGCCCAATCCAGAACCACTAAGGTTGTTGGGTTGTTTCTTCGTGTAGAATTTTTCAAAGATGTGCGGTAGCTCCTCTGAAGGAATTCCTTCGCCTTCATCACTTACCGTTACTATTAGTTTGTCCTTGGACTCTATTTTTATGCATATAGTACACCCAAAGTATGAGAATTTTATGGCATTATCTAAAATTGCAATAAATACTTGTCTAATACGATCATAGTCCCCAAGTATAAAGCTACATTCTTCCTCTGCATCCATTTTAAAACTTATGTTTTTCTCACGACAAACCAATCTTAGATTTCTCAAAATGTCGTCAAACACTTGCACCAGATTAACTGGCTCTCTTTCTATAACAAAATCAGGATTTTCCATTTTTGATAGCAGAAGTAAATCTTGAACTAATCTCTGCATACCAGTACACTCAGCTAACATTCTTTCATAGTATTGATTGTGCTTATCTTTAGGCACAACATCGTCTACTAAGCTCTCCAAGTATGCCCTCATTACTGTAATCGGTGTACGTAGTTCATGAGAGACATTAGAAAAGAAGTCCATACGCATCTTCTCCATATTCTCTCGTTCTTTTTCACTTTTTTCTAACTTAAGTGATAATACATCCACTGTAGCGGCTAACTCACCAATCTCATTTTTCTCTTCAATACCAGTTTTAGCACTGTAATCACCTTCAGCCAATTGCTTCGTTGTAGAACGTATCTTCGTAATAGGCTTTGTTAATTTCCTTGTAAGCCAAAAAGCTACTACTACAGAGACTACCATAGAAATGACAATACTTATCACAAGTACTGTGTAAGTTTGATTGATAGCATTTTCTTCTGTCTCTATTGGTGCTAAAAGAAGAACAGCTCCAACAACTTCTTCCTCCTCATTATAAATCGGTGCTCCTACTGTCATAGTAGTCATTTCATACATATCATCATAGGCTGTAACCTTACTAATCTTCCCTTGGTAAGCCTCATATAGAACCTGTCGCTTTTCTTTCGTAAGTTCATCATCCGTAAGCTGGATGTTTTCTAACTCCTTATCCATAGGTTTATAAGCCGTTGGATTTGATAGAATCCAAACATCCGCACTGACGGTATCCTGTAGAGTTACCATGTAGGCACTATAATCTTCTAGGTCTCCAGACAATACATAGCGACTCATTCGCTCTGCAATTACCTGCCCTTGACTGCTAAGCATATTATAATAAGACGTCTTCGTACTCCTACTAAGGAGCTGATTAAAGATTACTCCCATTAAGAGAACAAATACCATTATGATGAGTAAAAAACACAGGTATACCTTTATATATAACTTTTGAAATATCTTTCTCATAAACAAAGCCCCTAGCTCTCTACTCTGGTTTTTCTAGTTCTAATTTATATCCCATTCCCCATATGGTTTTTATGGACCATAGTGGATGTTCATTCTCATCTAATTTTGCTCTCAATCTCTTAATATGGGAATCCACTGTTCTACTATCTCCATAATAGTCATATCCCCAAAGACTATCTAACAAGTTATCTCTAGTAAATACTTTATTAGGATTACTTGCTAACATCCACATGGTTTCAATTTCTTTCTTGGTAAGCTTAATCTGAGTGGTTCCAATAAATAGAGAATATTCCTCTATGTTAATTCGCAAATCTGCTATACTTATCTCCTTCTCATTACTAGAGACATCTTCCAAAGGCTTCATCCTTCTAAGAACCGCCCTCACTCTAGCCATAACCTCACTTGGACTAAATGGCTTTACAATATAATCATCTGCTCCAATATCAAGCCCCATAATTTTCTCATAATCCTCTCCCTTGGCACTAATAAGAATGATAGGCACTTGAGATTTCTTACGAATTTTACGGCATACATCAAAGCCATCCATTTCAGGCATCATAACATCTAATAAAACAACACTTGGATTATACTGCAAAAATAAACTATAGGCCTCTTTCCCATCCTTTGCTACTAAAGGAGTAAACCCTTCTCTTTTTGCATAATTAGACAGTATATCAGTAATATCTTTATTATCATCTGCAACCAGTATAAATTCCATAACAATCCTCCCAATTCATCACTCTTGTTTTGTATTGAGTCTATTTTTATTATACCAAAGTGATTTTACCACATCAACACCCAGAACTGTAAGATAAAACATGTCAACCCGTGACTAGATTTCTTGTATTATAAATAATTATGATACATATCTATGTCATAGTTATGATAAGTGTTTGACTTTTTTATGACATAATTTTTGGGTACCATATACTACATATAACATAAAGGAGGGAACTTAGTTGCCAACGTACACGAATCGAATAAAACACCTTTTTGGCATAACAGCTTTACTTCTATGTTGCTGTATAGTTTTATGGCAGGCCATACCTGTCCAGGCCTTATCAAGTTCATCTAGGAATGTGGATAGTCAATATAGTAAACTCTCAACTGCCTCTGTAGATTCCTTTCAATCTCTCTCAATGTATAGATTGAACTACAATAAATACAAATTAATTAAAGGCAAATCATTCAGATTAAAAGTATCAAAACTACCTCCAAACTACAAAGTGACCTATAAAAGCAAGAATGACCGTATCGCTACTGTAAATAATAAGGGCATTATCACAGGTGTTAAAAATGGTAATGTATCCATTGTTGCCACCATAAGATTTAAAAGTCAAATTTTAAGAAGATTAACCTGTAGGGTTTCAGTGGGACCTGCTGCCATCAGCGTAGTAATACCGGATTCAAAGCTTTCTATTAAATTAGGAGAACTAAAGGATCTCAATACTATTGTAAAACCTAAGTATTCTACAGAATCACCAAGATTCTCATCCTCTGATCCAAAGGTTGTTACTGTCACTTCCACAGGCATTATAAAAGGAATAAGTAAGGGAACTGCGGTCATTACGGTAACCATTGGCAACAATAAATTTGATAAATGTACAGTTACTGTATCTGGTAAAAAATCAAAATAACCCATTTTGTTTATCAAAATGGGTTATTTAAATTTATTCTATTTTTCTCTTAATCCGACTTCTCCCTCATCTGTATCGATGGATAAGGGAAATCTTATGGTTACTTTAAATAGGTCTCCATCTACTTCAATTCCTATCATGCCACCTTGTGCTTCAGTCAATCCTTTGGCAATTGCAAGCCCAAGGCCAGAACCTTCTGTATTTCTAGACAAATCCCCACGAACAAAGCGTTCAAACAGTTGCTCTCCTTGATAGTTAATTTCTGAATGAGAGATATTTTTTATGGTGATGACAGCCTCTTTTTCTGTTTTCAATGCTGTAATATAAACTCGTGTATTTGACATGGCATACTTTATAACATTCCCAAAGAGATTCTCAAATACACGATAGGTCTTCTCACTGTCTAAATAACAAACAATTTGATTCTCTTGATAATCAGTCTTTACCTGAAGAGACGCCTGTTCTAGCTTATCCTCAAATTCCACTAACACTTCTTTTAATAAGGTGATTAAATCTAAATTTTGATAAGACAACACAAGATTTTTACTTGTTGTTTTACTCATTTCAAATAAATCTTCAATCAACCCCTTTAACCGTTGGGATTTTCCTTCTAATATCCCTACATACTCCATCCGCTCCTCTTCTGTAAGGGTAGTATTCTTTAGCAGATCCACGTAGGTGATAATGGAAGTCAGTGGGGTTTTTAAATCATGAGAAACATTGGTAATGAGCTCCGTCCTCATGTTTTGACTTTTGACTTCTTCTTCTACTGCATGCTTTAATCCATCTCGCAAGCGATTCAACTCATCACGAACTGGATTAAATACTCCCATGTCCTCTTGAATTAAGGTATCTAAATCACCTGCCGTGATATTCTTTGCACTATCTAGCAAGGAATCATACTGACCTTTAATGAGTTTGTATTTTTTAATCAATACAATCCCAAGAAATACGTTGTATAGTATGGCAAATGGTATCCCAAAGAACCATATCGCACATAATCCTATAGTAATAACTGTATGAATTCCTAATAGTAGAAAAAGCTTCTTTATGCCCTTCTCACTAAACTCCAAAGTGGTTATCACCTGGTACCACTTCTTTAATTTTCTTCCCACAATTCCCCCATAACGAACTACTATACTTTTTTCCTTCAGATAGGAGAAGAATCCCTGATGGAAGACATATTTAAGTGTTACTACAAAAAGATATGCTACACATAGAGTAAGGAAAAAGCCTACAAGATTTAGTCCATGTTCTAACAGTGCATTTATGTTGCTAGGCAAATCCGTTAATCTATCTTCTGGATAAATTATCTTATTTGTAATATAATCAACCAATACTATACTGCCAATCACTACCACACAATAAAGTCCAAGCAGTAGTTCTGTATAAAAACGCAAGATTACTCTAGCAAACACACCCTCTTTAGAAAACCTGTATGGTACTAGAATAGCAAACAAAGTAGCAACTAACATGCCACCGAGCCATATCCACAGAATCATATCTTTTGCTGAATGTGCGGACTCCATTTTTTGATTCCATATAAGGTCACTGATACCGTCAGAATATTTTAACTCCTTAGGTATACCATAGATAAAGGTTATATTCTTAATAGGTTTTATTAAGTCTTGTTCCTGATAGTTTGGATACTTTTCTTCAGTAAAGCTAACATTTTGATTTTCCTTTACTGGAATCCCTTGTTCATTTAAATACTCTTCATAAGGACTGTCATCATACATTCCCAAATTATAAGTCAGTTCTCTTGAATCTATCATACCTAAAGTATTTAGCGTATTCTCAAAGTAAAGAGTATCTCCACCTCGTAAGTACTTAATACTAACGTTTCCACTTTCGTCATATTCCATGATAGTTAAAAACTGATAATCCTGTAGCTCATTCTCTGGGCCCTTTGTGGTAAGCATGCTAGATAATTCAGAATTATTATAGTAGTTTTGTTTCGTAGAAGGATCATACAAATAGTACTGTAAGTTTCTATACCCATAAGCGAATTCACCCATACTATTTATCCGTTCTTCAAATTGTCTTTTTACAAATTCTTTGTCCTCTTCCGCTATATAAGTTAAATCCAAGAATACATCTGCTGCTCTTTCGTCTGTACCTGTTAATAATTTCACTCCATTTACATAACTAAAGTCTCTAAGATACTCAATAAAATACTCATCATCAAAGGTATATCCTGCATTCTCTAACTTCTCATTACTCGTCTTTAAGACCTTTGGAACTGCCTCATATAGAGCAAGAGCTCCTATTGCCAGTACAAGAACAACTAGTATAGTAACTATGAAATTAGATTTTCTCTTCACCTCTGTCACCTGCTTATTTCTCACTTTCAATTTTATATCCTACCCCCCACACAACTTTTAGATATCTTGGTTGCTTTGGATTAATTTCTATCTTTTCACGTATTCGTCTTATATGCACCATAATGGTATCCGTATTAACAGGAATCTCATTCCATACCCGTTCATATATCTCATCCGCAGAAAAGACACGATTTGGATGCTTCATAAGAAGATGTAAAATCTTAAATTCCATCGGTGTAAGCTTAACAGGGATACCATCTACTGTTAACTCCATACTATCCACGTTCAGTTCTAACCCACCGATGTGAAATAGATTGGTGGAGGAAACCGCCTTATCTACTAGATTCAGATATCTCTCATACCGTCTTAAATGAGAATTTACTCGAGCGATTAACTCTATTGGCTGAAATGGCTTTGTCATATAATCATCTGCCCCAACATTTAAACCCGTCACCTTGTCCATGTCCTCAGACTTAGCAGATAACATAATAACTGGAAAATCATAGGTCTGACGAAGCTTCATAACCATTGTGATTCCATCCATGATAGGCATCATAATATCGACAATGGCCAAATGAATGGTTTCTTTATGAAGGATTTCTAGCCCTTCTACTCCATTATACGCTTTAAAGATGTGATATCCTTGATTGCCCAAATAAATGGCTATCCCATCTGCAATTTCCTTCTCATCTTCTACGATTAGAATATTATACGATTTCATCTTACTACCTTCCTGTTAATCCTCTACATTTTCTGTTATACTTTATGGTATTTTTCCTTACCTTTATCATACCTTGAGCCTTTCTCTTTCTCAAGTATTATTAAATTTAAAGGCAATCATAAGAGTAAAGTGAATCTCTGACAATGCTTATTATAGGTCTTTATTAAAAGTAATTCCTTTATACAAAAAGAAAGGATTTCTTACAACTTTGTAAGAAATCCTACCACAATTATTTAGATTTAAAACCCTTCTAATCTTCGATGCAAGCGATACTGCTCCCTTTTCACTGCACCTTCCCATTCAGCCTTTTCTACTTCTGTAACTAGCTTTAACCTTGGCACTCTAACCGGAGCCTCATTCTCATCCAATGCTACCAAAACTAGATAGGCACGATTAATGGCTCTTCTTGTTCCGTCCACTTCCTCTACATAGGTATCCACACGGACTTCCATAGAGCTATTCCCCACATAAGTAATCTTCCCAATTAAGACTAAAATATCATTTAGGTAAGCACCAGACTTAAACTGCAGATTATCAATGGCAGCTGTTGTAATATTACAACCACTATGTCTTCGTCCCACAACGCCGGCCACCACATCAATCCACTCAACTAGCTGACCACCAAAAAGCCTCTTTGCTCCGTTAATATGGGACGTCATAACAATCTGTGTATGCTCTGTTTGTGAATCAATCACTAGTTTTTCATGTTCCATAAATAATTCTCTCCTTATCTGCTTACTCTCTTTCTCTATTGTAAACAGTGTTTCCAAAATAATGTTTGTTATGATTGATAAAGAAAAAGGTACCATTGCCAAACGCCATGGTACCTTTTTATATAAGTCTCCCCTTACATGTCCAATACTATTGTATAGGTATTTTCTCCACACGTCATCACCCTTTTGGGTTATTTTTTGTTTATTTTACAAAAATCCTCATAATTCAAGTATATGTTCTACGACTCTCTGCATTTCTTCTGTTGCGCATACAGTATTATGAAGAATATTAGCCTCTCTAATTTCTTCTATCGCATTAGGAATCTTCACTTTGCTAAGTTTACTAAGCTCATCCACTAGTTCGAAATCCGTTTTGCTATCATAAGCAGGATCAATGGCATTCATTACGCTTCTTGTAAATTTATATGGACTAGCAGTAGATGCAATAATTGTCTTTGTGCTGTCTTTTGTATCTGTTTTATATTGATTATATACACAAGCAGCAACCGCTGTATGCGTATCAATCACATAGCCGGTCTTCTCATATAACTCTTTAATCGTGGTAGCCGTAGCCTGTTCGTCTGCATATCCGCCTATAAAGTCAGCCAATGCTTCCTTCATCTCATCTGTAATATGATAAACTCCTTGTTTTGATAACTCATTCATTAAGGTTGCATTTTTCTCTGCATCCTCACCAGCTATTTTATATATAAGTCGTTCCAAATTACTTGAGATTAGGATGTCCATAGAAGGAGAGCTGGTTAAGATAAACTCGCGATTTCTATTATAGGTACCAGACATAAAGAAGTCAAATAATACCTTATTATCATTGGATGCACAGATTAATTTGTCAATAGGAAGTCCCATATTCTTAGCATAGAAGGCAGCAAGAATATTACCAAAGTTCCCCGTTGGAACCACCACATTAATTCTTTCACCTGCTTTAATCTCGCCTTCCTTAACTAATCTAGAGTAGGCATACACATAGTAAACTACTTGAGGAACGAGACGACCTATATTTATGGAATTAGCAGAGGAGAATTGATATCCAGCCTTATTCATAGCTTCTGCTAACTCTTTATTGTTAAACATGTCTTTTACGCCACTTTGCGCATCATCGAAATTACCATTAATTCCGACTACATATGTATTTTGTCCCTTTTGAGTTATCATTTGCTTTTCTTGAATTGGACTAACACCATTCTTTGGATAGAATACTATAATTCTAGTACCTTCTACATCCGCAAAACCTGCCAAAGCCGCTTTTCCAGTATCTCCAGAAGTTGCTGTAAGAATTACAATCTCATTTTTCACGTCATTCTTCTTTGCTGCAGTAGTTAATAGGTATGGTAAAATGGATAAAGCCATGTCCTTAAAAGCAATAGTAGAACCATGGAATAATTCTAAATAATAAGCATCCTCTGCTTTTACAATTGGTGCGATCTCCTTTGTATCAAATTTCTCATCATATGCACTGTCTATACAATACTTTAACTCTGCTTCTGTAAAATCAGTTAGAAACAGCTTCATTACTTCATATGCAATTTCCTGGTATGACATCTTTGATAATTCTTCTATGGATACTCCTAAAGTAGGAATCTCACTTGGAACAAATAAACCGCCATCAGAAGCTAACCCCTGTAATATTGCCTGTGATGCCGATACAGTTTCCTTTTCACTTCTAGTGCTCTTATACTGTAACATCTTAGTCTTCATTCCTTTTCATAATTTTTTTGTATTATAACATTTTTCACCCTAGTATACAATGATTATGCATAAAAAAGTGAGTGAGCCCTCTTTGCTCCTTCTGCCCCTCTGCCTAAATTAGCGAACTCACTTTACCACGTTGAGCGTTATCCGACCATTGAGAGGATAAACTCCTATGTGATAAAAAGTAAAGAGGGACAGCTGTCTCATTAATAGAAATTACAGCTGTCCCTATCCTTACTACTTGTAAAACGTATGTCCGCCATGAGTAAACAGGCGGGTAAGCTTGCGATCAAACCAACTTAAACTATCTGGATTGGCTGCTCTTCTTGCTACAAAGAACAAGGAACCCTCAGAATAATCTTCTCCTTGTAATACACGGTCCACAGCCTCTCTTGTAGTGTCAGTAACCTCTACCCTATAGATACTACCACTCTTCGCAGGAGAGAATTGATAGGATTTACCTGAATGTTGGAAAATGACACCCTTAATGGTATTAGGAAATCTAGAACTTTTAAAACGATTAATTACTACATTAGCTACAAGCATTCTACCCTTGATATCTTGATTTCCTGCTTCTGCTTGTACTAGACGCTCTAAAATACTGATATCGGTTTGTTTTAACTTAATCTTGTACTCATTGGCTGCCTCTTTGGCAGCTTCTTTTGCCGATGCTTCTTTGGCTTCCTTCTTTGCTGCTTCTTCTTGCTCAAGCTTTGATTCTCTCTCTACTTCAGCGTTTACTCTAGCAAGGCTTGTTTTACGTTGATTCTGAGTATCAGAAGCTAGATCAATCTCTTCTTCTGCATCTTGTATATCTTTTACCTGAACGGCTGCCATGTTAAACATTCCGTCTAATGTACCTAGTTCCATATAATTTGTAATCTTATCCTCGATTGTTGTCGCTACATCATCTGCGTCCTGCTCTGCAGATAAATCTGTTTCTTCTTCCTCAAGCTTATATGTATCAAAGCTTGCTTTGGCCTGCACTGTAACGGTATCTGTAGTATAACCGTAATAGTACCCAGCTGAAAGGATTAGGATAACAGCGATTAATGAATATGCAGTTATCATGACGATAGGTCGATACTTATCAAGTCTAAAATATCTTAACTTATCCTTAAAGCTACGAAGAAACGAGTGAATAATATACATAACTTACTCCTCTTTTCTTGTATTGATTTACCTTGTTTTCAAGGTTACTTCATTATAACATCCCAAAAAGCCTTGTCAATAATTCCTAAAAATTTTGGGGAGAAGTGCTAGTTACATATTTATGTTACAATTGTAGTATTCTACTTTTTGCCCAATAAAACTGTAGAATAGTAATAAAAATTGTGCATATTATATATTGTTATTTTAATAAAGTATTAACTACTTATTACATATAATGAATTTGTTTTTATCAGTTATATTTAGTTATTATCTTATTTTTTATAACTAATATATTAATTATCTGTAATTTTATAATTTCAAACTAATATTTTCTCTCAATTTACCTATTAAAATTATAGGTATCTTCTATTTTTCTCTA
>JAEZQN010000388.1 GCA_023441145.1 Bacillota bacterium | reverse complement strand
TACCCATAAAAACTAATATCTTCATTGTTTTCCTCCTATCGAGTATATAAATACTCTCCCCTAACCTATTTCTTCTTTCTTCTAATAGATAGTTAATTGTAAAATCAGGAATACTTCGGTTATATGTTGTTTTAGGTATGTCTTAGCATAACTTTCAAGAAAATGGATTACTTGCTGCCAAGGCAACCTGGATTGTGATTCCCATCTTTATTAGTATCTTCTTTAATATGTGTTCGTAATAGGGATTTACAATCTATACAAAGGTCGGAGTATACTTCCACCACGCCTATCACTCCCAAAAACCGCCTGTGTTATACTTCAAACCTACATTTCCTGCTTCGGCAGATTTGCCCCAAACAATACCAAAGACAATTCTTTCACTTCCACAATAAGGACATTTCATATTGTAAATCTCTCCTTCAAAGTATTATTTTAATATCTTATGAACAATACAACAAACACCACTCTAAGTATACCATATTATTCCATAAATTAGCACCGCCATTTCTGTAGCTAGAACTCCATGGAACTGTTACATAAAAAACCAGTGCATATTAACATATACACTGGTTTACTATTTATTTTAAAACGATTGTAAGGGGAGTTTCTAGTTTCTCAAGGGATGCATAATATTTCGAGTTCCATTCTTATCAACCATATCTACAAGTTCTGTAAACTCAGGAAGATTACTTGCAGTTTTCTTCAATTTCTTTTCTAAGCTTCAGTAACGCAGCATCCTTCTGTTTGCATTCTAACATGATATTACATTCTTTACATTTAGCCTTTTTTAAAGCACTCACCATTCGCTCATAATCAGAGTACAGAATATAATCCGAATGGGCATGCTTTTTCGTATCACGATCGCTAGACAAATGAAGCTTAGCGATACGATAAGGATTCGCCTTCCAGGTGTTTACTGCTTTCGCTACTGCTTCGTCGTAATCTAGGTCACCTTGATTCCATTCATAATGTTTATTGTCAAAAACGATAGGAATTCCAATCTGTTCATGGACCTTCAGACATTGCTCTACGGTAAAGGAGACATGGTCGTTTTCAAGGACAAGATAGCTTCTTGCTGCCTCTCCTAACTTCCTATAGTTTTTACAAAACATATTGATTGCTGCATCTACGGATTCATAACCATTTTTCATGCCAAGATGAAGGGCAATATTAGGAATCAGAATAAGCTCCATCTGCTCTAGCGTTTGCGCGATCAAATCTAAGGAATGGATGGTTCGTTCCACCACATCATCACGCAAGGAATTCAGTACAAAATACTGAGACGGATGGGTGGAAAGTTGCATCTGGTATTGATTTGCTACTTTCCCTGTCTCCATTAGATCAGACCTTAATTCATCTATCGTGTAGTACCCAAGGTCGAGCTGTGGAAGGATTTGTTCGGGAATACGAAATGCATCAATTCCGACTTCCTTGTTTAACCAAAGCAGAGTTTGTAAATCTGCTAGGTTTTTCTGTGCTTTATCGATTAAATACCCATGATTATGTTCCCTTGAATGCTTATCGAGATAAGTCTTTGTGGAGGACCTACTGCACTGAAGCTCTTTATGAAGCATAGAGACACAACAATAGCCAAGATGTATCTTCATAATAGTTCCCTTCTAATTTTAAAATATAATATAATTACAACACTTGTCTTAGTGTTCTGTAATTTCCTTAAAATTATTATCTCGTCATCTATTTTAAAGTAACCTTCATGACATCTGGATTATGATCAGTATGTTCAAAAGTAAGGTCCTGTGTGTTTAGACTATCTATTTACAAATTATCCATTAGTAAGTAGTAATTTACTTTGTGAGGAGACACAAAGAGAGCCCACAAATGCTGTAGCAACTGCATTTGTAGGCTTATTGTTATGTAATGGACGAACTGTTCTACATCTTCTCTTATAAGTAAGTTATCGTGGTCGAATCTTCTTCCTTATGCTCTCTAATCTATTCAGAGCCTCATGCAGGGTTTCGTCTTTCTTAGCAAAGTGTAGTCTTACTAAATGATGTACATCTTCCTTGAAAAAGCTAGATCCAGGTACTGCCCCGACCCCTACATCTCTTGCAAGAACCTCACAAAACTCAAGGTCACTTTTAAAATTAAACTCAGAAATATCTGAAAGCACATAGTAAGCTCCCCCTGGTGTGGTATGAGAAATTCCAATATCATCAAGCCCTTTTAAAAATAATTCTCTTTTCCTTGTGTATTTTTTTTTGAGCCACTCGTAATACTCATCAGTAAATTTTAATCCTGTAACTGCAGCCTCCTGAAGAGGTGCTGCTGCTCCAACAGTTAAGAAGTCATGGACTTTTTTTGCCACATCTATTATTCGAGGGGGAGCAATGATGTATCCTTAACGCCAACCGGTAATAGAGTATGTTTTGGATAGTGAGCTACATGAAATCGTTCGTTCCCACATATCAGGTAATGATGCAAAGTAAATGTGCTGATTTGGCTCATAAACAATATGCTCATACACCTCATCTGTGATAACAAAGGTATCATATTTTTTTGCAAACTCAGCTATGATGTTTAACTCCTCAAGACTAAAAACCTTACCACATGGATTGGAAGGATTGCACAAAATGAGTGCTTTGGGATTTAACTTAAATGCAGCTTGTAATTCATCCACTTTGAAATTAAACTCCGGTGGATAAAGAGGAACATAAATTGGCTTAGCACCTGATAAAATTGTATCCGCAGCATAGTTTTCATAAAAAGGAGAAAATACAATAACCTTATCGCCTGGATTTGCAACCGTCATCATTGCCGCCATCATAGCCTCAGTGCTACCACAGGTAACTACAATCTCAGCGTTAGGATCAATATTTCTACCCATGAGTTTAGACTGCTTATTAGCCAGTGCTTCTCTAAAATTCCTCGCCCCCCAAGTTATGGAGTACTGATGAAAGTCCTCATTCACAACTTCCTTCAGTCTATTTAAAATTTCCTTTGGAGGTTCAAAATCAGGAAATCCCTGCGATAAATTTACAGCATTATATTGCAACGATACTCTGGTCATCCTTCGAATAACCGAATCAGTAAAATCCTTGGTCCTATCTGAAAGCTTTGCCATATTATTCTCCTATACTAAATACTATAATCCGTGTTTCTCTCATTTATAATTCTTCGTGACTTATGCTCGGAACGAGTATTCAGACCACCATCTGAATGAACAACAACCTTACTTGGTTTCACTCCGATTCTTGCTTTTAGTGCATCCGATACCTTTGCTGCAATCGTTTCATCTGAATCCTTATTCTCTCTCTTCTTCTCAATTTCAACTGAATACTGACAAGTATAATCCTTTTCAAACACACGGATTAAATATTCACCCGTAATATCATCAATATCTCTAATAACAGCCTCGATGTCACTAGGAAATACGTTAACAGCGGAAACTATAAACATATCATCCTTACGACCACTTATGTGTATTCTCCCGTGAGTACGACCACAGGAGCATTTGTTGTTATCTATCCAACCAATATCTCCTGTGCGGAAACGAATCAGCGGTCTTGCGTGTTTGCGAAGTGTGGTGAATACTAATTCACCAACTTCACCTGGCTTTAAAATTTCTCCAGTATGAATATCTACTGTTTCAACAAGAATATGATCCTCAGCTATATGTAGACCATCTTTAACTTCACACATTGCCGCACAAGCTCCGAAAATATCAGATAGTCCGTAAAAATCAAAAACTTCAGCACCCCAAAGCTCCTCAATCGCTTTTCTTGTTGCCTCGATTGAACCGCCAAGTTCTCCTGCTACAATTATTTTCTTTATATTCAAATCCTTCTTAGGGTCAATACCACTTTTTAGTGCCTTTTCTCCAAGCTGCCAAGCATAGGATGGGCTGGTCCAGATAATTGTTGGTTGATATGATTTAAGGATAAACAGTAGTCTTTCACTTGGTAGCGTACCACCCCAAATACACAACGCTCCAAGATTTTGAGCGCCGATAACATCAGGACCTCCTACATAGAGAGAAAAGTTTAGTGCGTGAACATAACGGTCTTTTGGTCGCATCCCTATCTGCCAAAACCATCGACTTTCTGCATCCTGAAACTCATCAAAATCTTTCTTTGTAAATGGACTCATTGTGGGTACACCAGTGGAACCTGATGAGGTAGATATGAATATAACATCTTCCTCCGGTACGGCACATAGTTCTCCTAGAAATGAACCAACCCCCTGTGTATCACGCTGAGTTTTTTTATCGATGAATGGGAATTTCTGAATATCAGACAAGACCTTAATATCACTTGGGCTAACTCCTGCCTCATCAAAAGAGCGTTTATAATATGGGGAATTTACATAGGAAAATTCAATAATTTCCTTTAAATCATTAAGTTGTTTTTCTTCTAGCTTTGTTCTAGGTAAGGTTTCCAATTCTTCATTCCAGTATTTGTTGTTTATATCATGAGCCATATGCATTCTCCTATCCATTAATATAATCCTTTTCAACTACTTTCCATTTTGCATCCCGTGATGTAGAAACGATTTTCATATCCTCATCAGTTAGATGGTTAAATCGTCTTTGCTTTTGTAAGTAGGTGTCTACACTCCCAAATTCTTTCGGTCTATGATTTAAAATGAACTCCCCTTGTTCATATTCAGCAAGAATCCATAATCCACAATCCACAACTTCTTTTGCTATTTCCACTGTTTCATCGGACTCTATACCCCAACCTGTCGGGCATGGTGCAATAACATGGATGTACTTTGTTCCTTTGATTTTTGAAGCTTTATGAACCTTGGCAATAAAATCGTTAAGATATCCAATGCTTGCAGTTGCCGCATATTCTATTCCATGAGCTGCTACAATTTCAAACATATTTTTTTTAGGGCGAAGGTTTCCACGAATATTATTACCGGCAGGTGTAGTCGTAGTCTTGGAACCAAAAGGAGTAAGCGAACTTTTTTGAACCCCTGTATTCATATAGGCTTCATTGTCGTAACATATATATAAGATGTTATCACCTCGATCAATAGCTCCCGATAATACTCCAAAACCAATATCTGCAGTAGCTCCATCTCCTGCAAACCCTACTGCATGAAAGTCAGATATACCTTTCGCTCGAAGTCCGGCCTCAATTCCTGTAAGCATAGAAGCAGTACCCGCAAACGTTGATATAATAGCATTGTTTGAAAAACATAGCTGAGGAAAATTAAAGCCAACAGCAGACATACACCCAGCAGGTAAAACTGCAATAGAACGCTGCCCTAAAACTTTTAGAGCTACTCTTACAGCAAGGCTACCACCACAACCTGCACAAGCCTTATGCCCAAAAAACAACTCATCTTCATTTAAGTTTTTCGCATTTAATGCCATTTGCTTTCACCTCCGAGTCCTAAAAAGTTAACTCGACTATTTTCATTATCGAGTCCATTAAATATTGCTTCAATTTCATCTCCTGAAATGTTCTTTCCACCAAGACCACCTATGTAATTAAAGCATGGTGTGGATATACCTGCTTTATGTAAGGCAGAATTCACATTTGTGTAAACAGTACCCTCATTGCCAAAAGATATATCTTTTTCTAAAACTGCAATACGACGAGCACTTTTTATACTATCTACAATTTCTTCATTTGGAAAAGGTCTAACATAACGAATTCTGAGCAGTCCCACCTTTTTACCTTGGGCACGGAGTTTATCAATCGTTTCCCTTACAAGTCCTGCAATACTCCCTAATGTAATTAGAATGTACTCAGCATCTTCTGTAAGATAGTTTTCAATTAAACCTGAATAATATCTTCCAAATAATTGGCCAAATTCTTTCTCTGCCTGTATTATGATTTCTTTTGCCCTTAGCATCCCAAGATGTTCTTTATATTTAAAAGCCATATTTTGTGCAGGGCCTACTGAAAAGGCTAAATTGCGTGGGTTATCTAAATCTAATTTGTTATCCGTTTCAAAGGGAGGCAAAAATAAATCTGCCTGTTCTTTTGTGGGAACGTCTACAACCTCGTATGTATGGGTTAGCACAAATCCGTCTAAGTTCACCATAAAAGGAGTAGAAACATCTTTATGTTCCGCAATATAATAACTCATCAAGGCTAAATCAAGGCTTTCTTGTGCACTCTCTGCATAGGCTTGAATCCAACCACTATCCAGTTGAGAGAGCGAATCTCTTTGATCGCCATATATATTCCAGGGCAGAGCTGTGGAGCGATTTGCATTCATCATTACAATGGGAAATCTTCCACCGGAAGCATAGGCAAGGCATTCTGCCATAAACAAAAGTCCTTGTGAAGAAGTTGCTGTAAATGCTCTTGCCCCTACTGATGATGCTCCCATAGCACAAGAAAGTGCGGAATGCTCAGATTCAACATGAATGAACTCCGACAAGAGACTCCCCTCTTCCACCATTTCAGATAATTTTTCTACCACAATGGTCTGTGGGGTGATTGGATATGCAGAAATAACTTCAGGCTTTGCCAGTCGAATACCTTCTGCAAATGCCTCATTTCCTGACAAAAACTTTCTTGCCACTATTTCTCCACCTCCATCGTAATTGCATCTACTTTACACATTTTTTTACATATACCGCATCCCTTGCAGAAATCATAATCAACACCCACCTTGTTTTTAGATTTGAAAATAACACCATCAGGGCAGTATAAATAACACTGTAAACATCCTACGCATTTTGATGTGTCTATAACGGGACGAATACTTCTCCATCCGGAATTCTTTGTTACAAGGTAACCAGCCTCATAAGCTGTCGTTTCTGGAATTTCTTCAAGTGTTTGAGGTACTAACTCTCTTAAATATGGTTTCACTTCGTTTACCTCCTCAAAAGCTTATTGGCTGCGGCAGAAACAGCAATTATGTTTTTTTCTTGTATTTTGTAAGGTAAGCTTTCTTTAATGGCTCTTTCAATATCCTCTACCAAAACCCCATCAAATAAAGCGGTAAGTGCACCAAGCATAATGGTATTTGTAATTGGTAATTTCAATATCTCATTAGCTAACGAATCCGCATCAATCGTAACAACATTAGAATTACGAATTTCTTTTTTAGAATTCACTATTATTTTACCGTCTTGCTTTAACTCTAAGAGTGAATGATCGTTATATAATGTATCATCTAAAAAGATAATGTAATCAGCTTTCTCTATTTCACTTCGATTGTTGATGGGAGTATGATCAAGCTTCGTAAAAGCTCGAATAGGGGCTCCTCTTCTTTCCGGCCCAAAAGAGGGAAAAGCAAGGGCATAATGTAAACTATCTTTCAGACAATACGCTGATCCAAGTAGCCTTGCAGCTGTAAAGGCTCCTTGACCTCCTCTGCCATACCATAATACTTCTATCATACCTACCAACTCCATCCTATAGTTTTTTATTAAGCTTTATAGCAACAAAGTCTCCAACCCATTGGATCAGTTGAACAAGAACAATTAAGATAGCAACGCAAACTATCATGATTTCTTTTTGATAACGTTGATAACCATATCGATATGCCAGGTCTCCCAATCCACCACCGCCGACAAGTCCTGCCATTGCTGAAAAACCCAGTATAGAGATTGCAGTTACTGTAATGTTCTTTACCAAGGAAGGTAGAGCTTCTGGAATCAGTATGTTAATAATGACAGATATTTTTTTTGCACCGGAGGCTACAGATGCCTCTACGATCCCACGACTAATATCTGAAAAAGATGCTTCTGCAAGTCTAGCAA
Organism: Bacillota bacterium; assembly: GCA_023441145.1. GTDB lineage: Bacteria > Bacillota > Clostridia > Lachnospirales > Lachnospiraceae > KM106-2. The sequence goes on along the minus strand of JAEZQN010000388.1, from coordinate 554 downwards.
AAAAGGCAATTGACGCAATAGACAAGGGAACAATAACCGCTTGTGGTCCTATCTTTGTACCTACAATCACCTTAGATAATGGCAAAAGAAAGATCATAAGTATTAAAAAAGGAACTGACCGAATGACGTTTAATATTACTCCGGTAATTTTATTTATAATCTGATTTCTTACAAATAAATCGCTTGACGTTGTATAAAGTAAGAGTCCTAAAGCACCTCCAAGGATTACGGCTGCAACCAGAGAGGTAAGCACCATAAAAGCTGTTTGTGATAATGCAGTTAAAATGTCAAAACGCAAATTGATAATACTATTAAGCACTTAAAATCACCTCTACTTTATAGGTTTTCTCTGCTAATTCCTCTATTACACTTTCTATATTTATTGTATTGCCAATAATATTTACATAAAGAATACCAAGGGGTTTGGAGTCGATGTATTCGATCTTACCGTGCAAGATATTATACATAACATCATATTTTAAAGCGGTGCTAGATAAGACAGGCTCGGTAGCTTTTTCACCTTGATACGTTATTTTCACGATGGAGCCTGACAT
>JAEZQN010000092.1 GCA_023441145.1 Bacillota bacterium | reverse complement strand
CAGCACGGCCCCACTTCTCATTGGCATGGTAATTATAATAATTGGCCCTTCTCTTGTCAATCTTTAATATCTGCTCTGCTGCTTTATGAGATGGCATATCATATACCTCAATTGCACGCTTCACTCTTGATTCTAAGCTAGCCCAAATAAAAACATTCATTACATTATTCTTCTCTCTAAGGAGATAATCTGCACATCTTCCAACCATCACACATGGCCCTTCGTCAGCCATCTTATGTATCACCTCTGACTGCGCCAAATAGATCTGGTCGTCAATGGACAAGGTAGAAAATCCAAATTCTTGATTCCCGTATGAGTTTAATCCCATAGCAATGGAGTATAATAGACTACTCGTCGCCTTCTGTTCAGCTCGTTGAAATGCTGCCTCTGCAAATCCACTTTGCTTTGCAGCCCTTGTGATAATCTCATTATCATAAAATGGTATGTCTAATTCCTTGGCTAACTTCTCACCGATTTCTCTTCCGCCGCTCCCATACTGTCTACTAATTGTTATTACTTTATTCATAACCATCACTCCTATCTTTTTTTATCAGATATCTTTGGATATAAATTCAAATATTAGGGATGTTCTCCTTTCCGTAGGAAATATGCTTTTATCCATTATAGCATATTTTAAGAGCTATCTCAACCTGACATTGCATCTAAGAGTAGGATTATCTTCCTATTCATTTAGCTGATTATTCCCAAATATGTGCTTGCCTATACAAAGAAAGCCGGCAACTATAGTATATAGTTCCGGCATGGTCTTAATTCTTTTTAAAATCAGCTAATTTTAAGCCTTCATTTCTCTCTAACACAGTCTGAATGCTCCAAGGGTGAGTAAATAATAATAACGGATTTCCCTTAAGGTCTTTGATTTTCTTAGTATCTGAGGTTACACGAAGAGCAGGTACATCAATTTCTGTATTTTCTATCCAACGTATATGCTCATAAGCTAATGGTTCTAGTCGAATCTCCACATTATATTCATTCTCTAGTCGGTATTGTAATACTTCAAACTGTAAAACACCTACAACACCTACGATAATCTCTTCCATTCCCGTATTGAATTCCTGGAAGATCTGAATGGCACCTTCCTGCGCAATCTGTGAGATTCCTTTAATAAACTGCTTTCTCTTCATGGTATCCACCTGGCGTACCTTAGCAAAATGCTCTGGAGCAAAGGTCGGGATTCCTTCATAGGCAAATTTTACACCAGGAGAAACTATGGTATCTCCTATGGAAAAGATTCCTGGATCAAATACGCCGATAATATCACCCGCATAGGCTTCCTCTATATGCTTACGCTCATCTGCCATCATTTGCTGCGGCTGGCTTAACCTAGTCTTTCTATCGCCTTGTACGTGATACACATCCATGCCCGCCTCAAACTTCCCACTACAAATACGCATAAAAGCAATACGATCTCTGTGGGCTTTATTCATGTTGGCTTGGATTTTAAAGACAAAAGCAGAAAACTCCTCACGAAATGGGTCTATTACTCCTAAGTCTGAAACTCTAGGAAGAGGAGATGAGGTCATGTTTAAAAAATGAGATAAAAAGGTCTCTACACCAAAATTGGTTAATGCAGAACCAAAGAATACAGGGGATAATTTACCCTGAGCAACCTGTTCTATATCAAACTCATCGCTGGCTCCATCCAATAACTCAATATCGTCTAATAAAATGTCATGATACTCCTTAGTAATCAGATCATCTAGCATTGGATCCCCTAACTCAGCCTCAATGGTTTCTACTTCCTTTTGACCATTGTTAGCAGCTAGAAAACGGGAAATCATCTTTGTCTGTCTATCATAAACACCTTTAAAGTTTTTACCACAGCCTATTGGCCAGTTAATTGGACAGGTTTTTATACCTAGTACTTCTTCAATCTCACCTAATAACTCAAATGGATCGTTGGCTTCTCTATCCATCTTATTAATAAACGTAAATATAGGAATGTTACGCATGACACAAACCTTAAATAATTTAATCGTCTGGGCCTCAACTCCCTTAGAAGCATCAATTACCATTACAGCAGAATCCGCAGCCATCAGGGTACGATACGTATCCTCAGAGAAGTCCTGGTGACCTGGAGTATCTAGGATGTTGATACAATAACCATCATAATTAAACTGTAACACAGAAGACGTAACAGAGATACCTCTCTCTTTCTCAATTTCCATCCAGTCTGAGACCGCATGTTTAGCAGTCTTCTTACCTTTTACACTACCTGCAAGGTTAATTGCTCCACCATATAAAAGAAACTTTTCCGTTAACGTTGTCTTACCTGCATCTGGATGGGAAATGATTGCAAACGTTCTTCTTTTTGTAATCTCTTGCTTTAAATCTGCCAAGGGGCACCCTCCTAATTCTATATGAACTGTACTTTATTATTCTAATACCTATCTGTAGTTGCAAAACTATTTAATTCTATACTGTTGGACTTGGTTTGTCAAGATTTCCTCTTCTCCAAGTACTAGCATCTCTTCCGGTTCTATAGAGGTCTGTAGTACTTGTATACAGCCTATGGTTACAATAATGCCTAATACCAAACCAATCAGTAGGTGAAGGGTGTTGGTAAAGCGAACCACTTGAAAAATTCCATAGTATAGACCAGAGAAGAAACCTCCCATCATACCTGATGCTAGTAACTTCTTATCCCGAACGTTTACCACTAGCATCACTGGTGTCAAAAAAGTAAAAATTCCTAATATTCCACACATTAAATCCCTTCTTCTTAAACTACCTTCCTTTTCTTTGAACGCATAATATATGGCAGCTGTGCCTTGGCATACACAGGCAGCTAAAAACCCCGGACCAAGTAAGAAACCTACTTCATCTATCTGCTGAACGGTGATTGTTACTGGGAATCCTCCATATAAAAATCCACAAAGAAACAAAATTGGTGATAAAAGTCCTAACACCATACTTCCACAAACAGGAAGGGTTAGAAAAATACAGAGAATACCGACGCTTAACAGATTGTCGAGAAAATCACCAATTGGATAAATGATTAAACGTACTAATATGGCAACAATAACCATAGAAAGATAAGGCATCCCCCTTTTCACAAGGGGTAGTATGCTTATCTTTTCTAACCAAGAGCTTATTTTACTGTATAGATAAATAACTAATAATAATGGTAGAATTGCAAGCTGCATTCCTGTAATAACCCCTGGGTCCTTAAGTATGGATAAAAGGTTTATTCCCATCTCTCTAAGAGAGGGCTCCAAGAGAGATGCTACTAATACTAATCCAGGTAATACCTTAACCTCTAATCTTCTACAAGCAGATGCTCCGAT
>JAEZQN010000232.1 GCA_023441145.1 Bacillota bacterium | reverse complement strand
GGCTATAGGAGAGTTATAGTTAGTTCCATGCAGGTCTTTGCCTATAATGGTAAGAGGAGCACAATTGTTATCTAAATCACTTTTGATATCTGCGCCCATTAGTGATAGTGGTGTAATAATGCGGCCCATAGGACGTTTTTGTATGGAGGAATCTCCAGTAACCTTAGAAATAAAAGGGGCAGCAGAGAGTATCCCTGACATTAACCGAAGAGTAGTTCCACTGTTGCCTACATCTAAGACGCCTCGTGGCTCTGTAAGTCCATGTAGTCCTTTGCCATGTACATATACTACACTATTTCTATTATCAATAGGAATTCCCATTTTGCTAAAGCATTCGATGCTTGATAGACAATCCGCTCCCTGCAAAAAGTTTGTAATCACTGTTGTTCCCTTAGAAATAGCACCAAGCATAATCCCACGATGGCTAATGGATTTATCTCCTGGGATATATAATTCACCAGATAATTTGTCACAACGTTTTATTTTCATAAATTGAATCCTTCCATCCATTATTGGTAAATAGTATACTGATACTCTGTCAGAATTTCAATCGTCTTTACTCTAGATTCCTCTGTATAAAGTTCGATTCTTAAAGCACCCTCCTGGTATTCTCTATTATGTAGAATACCTATATTTTTAATGCTGATATCATGATTGGCAAGTAGAGTGGCAATAGAAGCAATTGCACCAGTTTTATCAGGAATATCAATATATACCTCATATATGCGGTTGATTAGACCAATTACCTTATTTGGAATGCTATCCCGATATTCTTTTGCTTCAGAAAAAAAGCTTAACAGTTGTTCTTCATCCTTCGTAGAGATCACAGTTGCGATCTCTTTTAATCGATTGATAAAATATCTAAGAAAATACAGGATACTATCTGTGTTCGTTAAACATATATTTTGCCACATGACAGAAGAGGAGGAGGCGATCCTAGTAATATCTTTGAATCCACCTGCCGCCACCTGACGCATTAATTCCTGTTCATTATCCGAATCCTTGACCATATGTACCAAACTGGCGGCTATGATATGAGGAACATGGCTGATGGCTGCTACAACATCATCGTGATAGTCTGCTTCAACAGGAATAGGAATCGCTCCTAGAGCTAACACTAATTCTTTCATGGTCTCAAAGTCTGCCTCTTTGGTATCTGAAGTCTTTGTTAATATATAAAAGGCATTTTCTAAAAGCTTTGCACTGGAGTGAATATAGCCAGTTTTTTCGGAACCAGTCATAGGGTGTCCTCCTATAAAATGGGAGGAGAGCTGAAGTTCTTCTATTGCTTTATGAATATTGCCCTTTACACTTCCTACATCAGTAAGAATGCAGGAAGGCTTGATAATACTTTTCATTTTTTTAAGGTAATGAATATTATCTAACACAGGAGCGCACAGAAAAATAATATCACAGGAGGCATAGTCTTCTAGCTTTGTGCTGATGATATCAATGGTACCATCCTGTTTCGCAACTTCTAAACCAGGATGGGATTTGTTTTGATAATGGTTATAAGCCATAATGGTAGTAGTAGGAAAACTTAGTTTTAGTGCTTGGGCGATGGAACCACCTATTAACCCAAACCCTATAAACCCTATAGATAACTCCTTCATAAAAACCTCCTAAAACTTGCGGTTAAATAGAGGTGCAAGTGGTCTTAGTTCCATACAAAGCTGGTCAAATTGTTCAAAGGTTAATGACTGTGGGCCATCGGAGAGAGCTGTTTTTGGATTTGGATGAGTCTCAATCATTAAACCATCAGCACCTGCGGCCAAAGCAGCCTTAGCAAGAGGATTGACATACTGTCTAACACCAGTAGCGTGGCTTGGATCCACTATAATAGGTAAGTGACTCTTATGTTTGATGACAGGAATAGCACTAATATCTAATGTATTACGTGTGACTGTTTCAAAGGTTCTTATTCCACGTTCACATAAGACTACATTAGGATTGCCTTCTGCCATAATATATTCGGAAGCATTTAACCATTCTTCAATAGTAGCAGATAAACCTCTTTTTAATAGAATAGGAAGACCAGTTTTACCTGCTTCTTTTAGAAGATAGAAATTCTGCATATTTCTAGCACCGATTTGTAGCATATCTACATATTTTACTGCTGACTCTACGGCTGCAAGACTAGTAACCTCACATACAATAGCAAGTCCTGTTGCATCTTTGGCTTCCTTCATAAGCATAAGTCCTTGCTCTTCAAGACCTTGGAATGCGTAAGGAGAGGTTCTAGGTTTGTAAGCGCCACCTCTAAGTATTTGAGCACCAGCTTTTTTGATCGCATGTGCAGTTTCTAAGATCTGAGCTTCATTCTCCACTGCGCAAGGGCCGGACATAATGATTAATTCTTCTCCGCCAATGCTAGTATTCCCTACCTTTATAATAGAGGATTCTGGGTGGAATTTACGGTTGCTAAGTTTGTAGCTTTCCGTTACAGCAACTACTTTATCTACTTCTGGTGCAATCTCAATATTTTGATTTTCTAAACGGGATTTGTCACCAACTACACCGATTATGGTCACTTCTGTACCATCAGAGATGTGGGCAACCAATCCATTATCATTTATGATGCTTAATACATTATTAATCGCTT
>JAEZQN010000215.1 GCA_023441145.1 Bacillota bacterium | reverse complement strand
ACGACATAATATACGTTACTTCTTAGGCGGAGGGACTTTACTTGGGGCTATCAGACACAAGGGTTTTATTCCTTGGGATGATGATGCAGATATTATGATGCTACGTGAAGATTATGAGAAATTTATAGAGGTAGCAGAAAAGGAACTCCCAGAGTACTTACATCTTCAGATACCAAAAACGGATAAACATAATCATTTCTTTAGTAAGGTTAGAGTACAAAATACCGTATGTGCAACAGAATTTACAAAAAAGCTATCTGATTTGAATGTAGGATTCTTTGTAGATATATTTTCACATGATTACACTGCTAATTCTAGATTTGGGCAGCGACTACATGAGAAACTAACTATTTTAGCTAGGTCATTAGTATACAATAAGTGGGGAGCTACTTATGTAAAGGGAGATGGAAGCCATAAAGTATATCGATTTATGGCCACAGTCTTAAAGACTCTTTTACCAATGAGGTATCTCGAATGGCAACAATTCAAGATTATTGAATTTTTTGCCCATAAGAAAAACCGAAAGTTTCTTTATGATGGAATGGGACAGAATCTTCGCAAAGGTCCGTTTCCTAAGGAATGGTTAGATGAGGTGATATATGTGCCTTTTGAATCAGAGATGTTGCCAGTTCCTAAGGAATATGATAAATATTTAAAACATTTGTATGGGGACTATATGCAGATGATAGGACTAAATAGAAGAAAAAATAGTCATACTATCTATATAATGGATTTAGGAAAATATATGGATACTATGAAATAGTAGAGTATGTAGGAGTAAAAAATGAATAATATTTTTTTTACAGTTAATATTTATGCAGAGCATTATAAGAGACTAAAGAAAGTCCTTGATAATATCAATAATGAAGCACATCACAACTCTCATGTGGGGATACAGATTGTTGTATTAGATGCTTCTGGAAAATGCAAAAAGGTTGACGAGTATAATATAAATGAAAATGTATCGATGCAATATGTAGATTGCAAAGGATTATCCATTCCAGAGGCGTATAATAAATCTAAATCTTTTTGGACGGGCGATTATGTTACTTTTATTACAGAGGATATGTACTATGAAGAAGGAGCCTTTCATCAGATAGAGCACTTTATTCATAAGCACGAAAGTGGATTAGTCTGCTTAACACCAAATTTAATAGATGCCAAAGATCAGCCAAAGGGTTATTTAAAGTTTGGTAAGCGTAATTTTGTAGTAGATTTAACAATTATGCTATATCACTTAAATTTACATTTTAACAGTTACTTTATTCGTAGAGAGGATATTAAGGGCAAAAATTTTCGCGTGGACTTGGAGCATCAATCTTTAGTAGACATGTTACTTCGTCTATTAAAAAGTGATCCTAAGTATGGAATTGTTAGAAAAAGAATCTTTAGCTATAATGTACTGGAAACAGATTACTATAATTATCCAGACCAGTTTTATATAACCTGGTATACTAAAGATATAGAGGACTATATTATACCGACGTTACAGAATGTTACCTACGATTATGAGATGTTTGCCATGCTATACTTAATCATGATTAAGTTTGCATGTAACATGAATGACAGATATAAGGCAATTATATTAAATGAAGAATTAGACGAGTTTATGGATAAGGTGAAGGAAGCCTTACAGTATATACCGGATCATATCATTTCTCAGTATGAAGTGGATCTAAAGAGAGTATTACCACGTTTTATGGGGCTTAATCTACTTCGTTTGAAATATGATGACTATAACCTCACTACTGATGTAGGTATGGTACAGCTTGGAGATTGGTCCTATAGAGCAAGTGGCGATGACGGAGAGAATTATGAGGATAGTGAAGAACAGGAAGATAATAGTTCCTTCTACGCCAAAATAAGGCGCAGGAAAAAGAAAGTAAAGGAAATTCTTGCAGGAACCTATAAAGGAACAATCATAGAAGAGTTTAGCAATATTCAACTCTATGTAATGGCCATTAATTATGAAAATGGTAATCTTGTTATCGATGGTGAGGTTTCCAATGTCTATTTTCTGAACTATGACCAGATAAAAATCACTACCTATATTAATGGAGAGGTTTATCAGGGAGTTAGAAACGAAATCTATACCTTAGTAAAATACTTTAAGAAAAGTGTTAGAAAAGGGTATACCTTTACGTTGACCATTCCTGTGGATACCTTTACCTCTACAGTTAAATTTGGCATTAACCTTGAATATCAGGGATTCATACAGGCTTTAGATGTGAGCTTCAAAAAGATCCAGGCAAGAATCTATGAGAAATTCAGAGAAGGCTACTGGTGTTTTGGAAAACACATTTTAAAATATCACAATAGGGATGGGCATTTCGTAATCACAAAAAAGAATCCTCTACGTGTTCTTAGAAATGAATTTGAATATACCTTGGCTTATCTTAAATACGGAGATGAGCGTTCACGTTCTTTAAAGTGTTTGGCACTTCGTTTAGTGTACTGGCTTACTCGTCCTTACTTTTGCAGAAAACAGATATGGTTAACTTTTGATCAGCTGTTTAAAGGCGGAGACAATGGAGAATATTTCTACCGTTATGTCAGTGAGAGAAAAGACAAAGGGAATATTAGAATTTACTATGTCATAAATAAAACTGCTCCAGAGTACCCAAGATTAAAAGCGAAGTATGGTACAGTGCTAGCATTTAATTCTTTTTGGCATAAGCTGATTTCTCTACATGCTACCATGGTATTTGCTACTAGAGTTGATGTGAAGCTGTATTGTGGTTATTGGGCAGCAGTAGAAAAATACGTTAGAGATTTATTCAATGCTGAGATTACTTGTTTACAACATGGTTTAACCATTCAGAGAATAGCTCAATACCAGAACCGCTTATTTGACAATACAAAACTTTACTTCTGCGTATCCCCATATGAGATAGAGAATCTATCCCATCCAGTGTACGGTTATAAACCAGAACAGTTGATTCTTACAGGAGCCCCTCGTTATGATGGGCTTGTTAGTGATGATAAACGCTACATTTTGATCAGTCCAACATGGAGACGTAATGTAACAGCAGGAACCAATAAAAAGGGTAGTATGCATGAGTACAGTGAAAACTTTAAGCATACAGAATACTTTAGAATTTATAACACTTTAATTAACGATAAACGCTTGATTCAAGCGGCGAAAGAAAACAATTATCGAATTAAATATTTAATACACCCTATATTAAGCCCTCAAATTAGAGACTTTGATACCAATGACTATGTGGATATCATTGCGGGAGCTGGGGATATCAGCTATGAGAAAATGCTAACCGAGGCTTCTCTTATGCTTACTGATCACAGTGGAATTCAGTTTGACTTTGCAAATATGCGCAAACCTCTCGTGTACTTCCATCCAGATACGTTACCACCACAGTATGATGAAGGTGGCTTAAAATATGATACCATGGGATTCGGACCAGTATGTGTTAACACAGACCAGGTTATCGATGAACTCTGTGAATATATGAAGAACAATTGTGAGTTAAAAGACGAGTACAGAAGACGCATTGACAATTTCTTTGCTTTTAATGATACCAATAATTGTGAGCGTGTGTATGAAGCTGCTCTAGAGTATATCAACAGGTAATGGTTGGAGGTTTATTATGAAACGGAGTAATCCTAGACTTACCATTATTATATTGGCGACATGTCGCCAATATAATAATGGTAGATGGATACATTCTTTTATAAACCGGCAAGATATTATAAAAGAAAATCCTGAAATCATAATAACTACAGATAATCAAATCATTAAAGAACAAACGACTGATTCTGATATCATAATTACGTATTGCAGTGAGGAAACGATACAAAAAGCATTTATAAAACTACAGGAATTGTGTATAGGGGATTATATTACCTTTGTTAGGCCAGGGGATAATATCCCAGAGAATTATATGCAAATGGCATGTGATTTATTAGACCTGAAACAGGAAGTTTTGGGATTTACTCAGAGAAGATATCGAGGTAAAGTAGTGGATCCGTTCACAAATCCTTTGGTACAAAGTTCTCACATGATAGATATAAAACAAGATACAAGCCTACTTCCAATAGAAATTGGTGGAGTATTTTTGGGAAGTAGCCTATTTCGCAAGTTGGATATAGCATCCTTAATAGAATACGATTTTATCAAAAGCTTTCTTATTGAACTTATGATGCAGCAAACGGCAATGCTATACATGGGTAATCTTATTTATTCTTACAAAGAACCCATAGAGTATTACGAGGCTAAATATCATGGCAATAAGGAGCTTTCTTTTTATTATGACTATAAAACCAAGTATTTAATTCCCTTACTATATAAAATCAAGGATGAACAAGGTAAGCTTCCTAACTATGTGCAATGTGTTGCAATGTATTTACTTACTGCGAGGGTTAAGGCAATTCTTGCTAAAAGAAATAAAAAGATTTCAAGTGCAAGTGACTATATCTCAGAGTCTAGGGATATTCTTACGCTTATTGATGATTCTTTTTATTATAAAAGTGAGTGTTCCACTAGACAGTGCCAAAGGCTTTACTGCCAACAAGACTATCCCTATTTGATAACTGTTATCTTTGTGTCCTCACAAAAAAAGGAGATGAATGAGGCCACCTTAGAAGTACTTAAGAAACAGACAATTGGAAAGAAGAGAATACAAATCCTAATGGAGACAGAGGTGGCTAAGCAAAAGAAGGAATCCTTAGCCCAAATTATCAATAATGTAAAAGACCTTGTAGAAGGTGAGTACGTTGTGGTTATACATGGAGGAGATAGGGTAGAACCGACTTATTTGGAGAAGATGTATAACTATATGGTAGATGCCTATGGAAAAGAGGGCATTACAATTGGTATGTCCCAAAAGAAATATTTTCATAATGATAGTTGTAAGCTCGATTATATAGGCTGTCCTTCTTATGTATCAAAAGAGGAAAATACAATTATCGATTTAGAAAAAGAATATAGTTGTTTTCCTCACTTTTTCTATGGAACCTTTATTAGACAATCTACCTTTTTGGTTGAAACCTTTAAAGAGGGGGAAGAAAGAGAAAAACAGTACTTTATGAATCTTCTTCTTGAGCATAGAAAAATAGCCTATGTAGGCGAAACCACTTACCTTTATACAGAATCTGTAGATTGGGATTATATTGATTATCCTGGTATCTATGAGAAGAATTGGTATTACCGATATATGTTTGACCTTTGGCCGGAGTATCTTATAGAAGTGAAGGAAAGATATAATGAATTGCCAAAGTTTATCCAATACTATGTGATGTATCTCATTAAAGCCCGTTTTAATGCTAGTTATAACAATATAAATAAACATATTGTTCCAGTGAGTACATCCTACGATTATATATGGAGCTATCATAAGTTATTGCAGTACATAGAGGATGAGGTCATTGCCAATGGTAATCGAGAAAAGTTATACAGGCCAGGTGCTGATTTAATTACAGTATTTCTAAAGATTAAGCATCAAAATATAGATATAAAGTTTGATTACTACGATACAGAGGGTAATATTTATATATATTATGGATACAATGCCATTAGCTCCATCAAAGATTTAAAGCCTAATCTCTTGTTTATTAATTATGCAAAGGGTTGTTTAGAGATAGATGGGACAATCTCTAAGTTGTTTTCTCCAGAGCTATTTACCTATGGAGTCAGACTGAATGGTAATTTTTATGAGTTTACGTATAATGAAATGTATAGCCATACTAAGTTCTTTGGTCAGCCGGTATACAAAAGACAGAGCTTTCATGTAACAGTTCCATTAG
>JAEZQN010000205.1 GCA_023441145.1 Bacillota bacterium | reverse complement strand
CGACCCAAGAGACCCGTTTACGGGTAGCAAGTAAATCCACGCGTGGCTGGCAGGCCAAATATAAGGCGCACTTGTGCGCAGCTAGTATTATTAGGGCTATGCCCGAAAAGGAAAAACCACCCGCTATGCGGGTGGATAATTATTTGTTTTATATCATAGAAATCTTCGGGGTTCCTATAAAGAGTTTTAAGGCATAGTTCTTTTATATATGGGAAATAGCCTAAAAATCATAAAGAAAGATGCACACTCCCCTTGTTGTGAAAAAGAGAATATGATAAAATAATATGTATAAATGGAATTATATAGTAGCTCATTCTAGGAAGATAGGAGGTTTTGTATGGGGTTCATTATCATTATTGCTAGTATATGTATTGCGGAACATTTTATTAAACGATATATCGTGCAACATGTTAAACCTGGATCCAAAATTATGAAGGATAATATAACCTTGCATCATTATCATAACAAAGGGGTTGCGTTAAATGTATTTCAACATCATGTGAAGTTTGTTAAGATATTGACTGGTTCATTAATTGGTATTCTTTTAGTTCTACTGGGATGGCTAATAGGTCAGAAGAAAGGTTTTCTCTGTAAATTAGGGTTAAGTCTCATGGTGGGAGGCGCCTTAAGTAATTTTGTTGATCGTATTAAAAATGGAGATGTATTTGATTATTTTAGTGTGAATCATGGAAAAAAACTTAAGACAATAATATTTAATATAGCTGATGTAGCTGTCTTGCTTGGTGGAATCTTAACGGCCATCGGTACAATCTTTTGCTCAAAGGATAAATAATACTAGTTGCTTGCGTAACAAGGGTGATTACGCAAGCAACAGTTTTGTTTTGAGTGAGGTTAAGTGTGTGTTTGTGATGCTAATGTACAGTTAAAAATAATCAGTTAGACGAAAGAGGTTAAAGGGAATGGTTAGACAAGGTTTTGATAATAAAAAGTACTTGAAAATGCAGTCAGAGCATATTAAAGAAAGAATAGCACAATTCGACAATAAGTTATATTTGGAGTTTGGTGGTAAGTTGTTTGATGATTATCATGCCTCTCGCGTGTTGCCTGGATTTGAGCCATCCAGCAAGCTGCAGATGCTTATGCAATTAAAGGAACAAGCGGAAATTTTATTTGTCATTAGTGCTGAGGATATTGAAAGAAATAAGATTCGTGGGGATCTAGACATAACCTATGATATGGATGTACTACGGCTTATTGAGGAATATAGAAATGCTGGTTTGTATGTGGGAAGTGTGGTTATTTCTCAGTTTTCCGGCCAGAACAGTGCATCAAGTTTCAGACAGAAGCTTGAGAAGAAGGGAATTGCAGTTTACTATCATTACCTCATAGAGGGCTATCCTAATAATGTAGACTTAATTGTCAGTGAACAGGGCTATGGTAAAAATGAATATGTAAAGACCACTAGACCTTTAGTTGTAGTGACTGCACCAGGACCAGGAAGCGGTAAGATGGCTACTTGTCTATCACAGCTTTACCAAGAGCACAAGCACGGTGTAAATGCAGGGTATGCCAAATATGAAACCTTTCCGATTTGGAATTTACCATTGAAGCATCCAGTGAACTTGGCATATGAGGCTGCTACAGTGGATTTAAATGACGTTAACATGATTGATCCTTATCATCTGGAGGCTTATGGAGTTAGAACGGTAAACTATAATCGTGATGTAGAGATTTTTCCGGTTTTAAATGCCATGTTTAATCGCATCTATGGAAAAAGTCCATATAAGTCCCCAACCGATATGGGGGTTAATATGGCTGGAAAATGTATTATAGATGACGAGGCTTGTTGTGAAGCATCCAAACAAGAAATTATTCGTCGATACTTTGAAACCTTAGATAAGGTTGCTTGTGATACTGCAAAGCCATCAGAGTTAGATAAAGTCAAGCTTTTAATGAATCAAGCAGAAATATCTATAGAGGATAGAAAGGTCGTAGGAGCAGCCATTAATAGAGCTCATGAGACAGGCTGTGCGGCAGCAGCAATGGAACTTCCTGATGGAACTATCATTACTGGCAAAAATTCTGATTTGCTAGGGCCTTCTGCTGCTCTCATTTTAAATGCCATAAAGAAGCTAGCAGGAATTGAAAAGGAGATTCATGTGATTTCTCCACAGGCCATTGAGCCAATTCAAAAATTAAAAGTTAGCTACTTTGGCAATAAAAACCCTAGATTACACATTGATGAAGCATTGATTGCACTTTCTATTAGTGCTACCACAGATGTTAATGCAAAATTAGCGTTAGAGCAGCTTCCTAAGCTTCGTGGGACTCAGGTTCATAGCACAGTAAGATTAGCAAAAGTAGATGCTAATATGTTTAAAAAATTGGGCGCACAGCTCACAATGGCATCTTTAGCATTAAAGAAAACTATCTAATAAAGAACACTCCTATATCGAGATCTCTTAAAAGACCGATATAGGAGTTTTTTATACAACTTATATGCTTTATTTAATCAAATCCTTGATGACTTCTCCTGCAATGATTAGTCCGGCTACAGAAGGCACAAAGGCAATACTACCTGGAGTTTGTCGTTTTCCAGATGATGGAATATCAAGCGGTAAAGGTTTTAATGGTTGCTCTTTGGAATAGGCAACCTTGCATTTCTTGATTCCTCGAGCTTTTAATTCTCGTCGCATTACCTTAGCTAATGGACAAACAGAGGTTTTGTAGATGTCTGACACCTCGAACCTAGTGGGATCTAATTTATTGCCAGCTCCCATGGAACTGATAATAGGAGTATTAACCTGATTACATTGCATAATGAGCTCGATTTTGCCAGTCACAGTATCAATTGCATCCACTACGTAGTCATATTGGGAGAAATCAAATTCTCCTGCTGTTTCAGGTGTAAAAAAGCTCTGATAAGTATTTACCTTAGTCTCTGGATTAATATCTAGAATTCTCTCCTTCATGACCTCAACCTTGTATTTGCCGATTGAAGAATGGGTAGCAATAATCTGGCGGTTTATGTTGGAAAGACAAACGGTATCATTGTCAATGATATCAAGTGTTCCTACACCACTGCGGGCTAAGGCTTCTACAACAAAGCCTCCTACACCACCTACTCCAAAGACAGCTACTCTTAAGGAGGACAATTTATCTATGGCTTCTGGCCCTAATAGTAGGGCGGTACGCTCAAATTGATTATTCAACATGGTAACCTCATTTCTGTGGATAATTACGTATAAAAATGCAACCCTATGTGGATAACATTTCTTTCTATGATTAGTATATCATAAATACGAAATCCTACAAATCAAATACTTTTTATTAATACCACTATTTAAATATATTTGCAATAGCTATGGGATATTTTGTAGATTTTTAAGAGTTGTTCGTAATGCTATAGAATAATGATATGCCCATAATACTCCGATACTATACTAGAAGTCTTTATTTACCTTAGACAAAAATATTAGATATAGTAAGAACGAAATTTGGAGGTACATATGAAAACTCAATTGCTTACACATCTGTTGAAAAATATAAAAAACACAATACACTATTTTCGTATACAAGATTTCTTTCATGGCCAAAGGACGCTAAATTCTGTGACGATGCAAATGAATGAGCTCCTTAGTGGCCCGGATGCAGAGACCATAGGTGATAGCATCCATCCAATTACACAAGCACTTCAGAGTATCTTTCAGGCACAACAAAATAATGACACTGTTTTACTTGCAGATTTACTGGAGATACAGTTGTTACCCCTCATAGATACCCTCTTACAAGAAGTAATTCTATCCGCACAGCAAACAAGTGCTCATGATTACCTAGAGGATAATTTGAAATATCTTGATAATGAAGCATTGGAAAATCAAATACGACAACATTCTATTTCTTTAAAGTATTCTATTGAGCAGACCAACCTTGGACTCTATACAATTAGGTATAATGGAGAGAAATCACTATACTATCATTCCAATGTGAATCCCAAGGAAGAGGGCAAATTATTTGCTTCCTATTATGGTAAAAACGATGTACTGTCCTATACAGTATTAGGCTTTGGAATGGGTTACCACGTGCAGGCTTTATTAGAACATGACAGGCGATATACAGTAAAGGTCATAGAAACCAATCTAGACGTTTTAAAAATTGCATTCTCTTACTGTGACTTGGCTTCTATTTTATCCAATAAACGTTTTCAGCTTCATTATTGTCCACTAGATTTGGTGCAAAATTTACTGTCATCTGATTCTACATTGTTGATCCATTATCCTTCTTTTCAGGTGTTAAAGGATGGACCACTTAAAGAGGCATTAAATAATTATTTTATCTCTTTGAGTACAATGTATGGGCAAGAGAATTTGTTATTATGGAATTTTTACGACAATATGCAATGGAAGGATTCCTGCGTTGATGAAATTCGTTCTGTTTTTAAGGGGAAAGATATCATCTATGTGGGTGGTGGTCCTTCTCTAGAATATTGTATGGATGAGCTTTATACCAAATCCTTGTCCTCTGATAACATAATTATTTGTGCAAGCACGGTATATAGACACCTAATAGAGCATCATATTATTCCAGATTACGTTATTATGATTGATCCCCAGGAGCATATGATTCGTCATATTCAGGCTCTCCCGGAAACAAAAACCTCTATGCTTTACCTATGCACAACAGCTTCTAACGCAGTACAGGCATTTAAGGGGAAACGATATATTATCTTTCAAAAGGATTACCCAGATGCCTTTAAATATGCAACGGGAAGAAACTATACATTATTTGAGACTGGTGGGTCGGTATCTACTCTAGCTATTGATCTTGCCATTCGTTTTGGTTGCAGGCAGTTGACTACCCTTGGCCTAGATCTTGGGTATACAGAGAATAAGACACACTCATTTGAGAACTCCGCTACCTTTGATAAGCAATCACTTTTGTACGTTAAGAGTGTAACTGGGGCCACTATTCCAACGACTCGTGTGTTGAATTCATATCGGCTTTGGATTGAAAAGAGGATTCAAGACAGAGGGGATATTTCTTTTGTGAATTTGTCTCGTGGTGCCTTTATTGAAGGCATGGAAAATCGAGTTTCGTGGTAAAGAAAAGCGAAAAGTGGCCATGCATTTTATGTGATAGAAAAGACCTCTATACCTAGTTTAGATATAGAGGTCTTTAAAGTTCTATTATTCAGAATCCACTTTCTCCGTGTATTTAATCGCAGCGCCTACAAAGCCTTTGAATAAAGGATGAGGTCTGTTTGGTCGTGATTTAAATTCAGGATGAGCCTGAGTAGCAATAAACCAAGGATGGTTTGGAAGTTCTATCATTTCTACAATTCGTCCATCTGGAGAGATACCGGATAAGCACATACCTGCCTCTTCTAAATCCTCACGATAATAATTGTTTACTTCGTAACGGTGTCTATGACGCTCTTCGATGAGATTACTGTTGTATACTTCCTGGGAGCGAGAACCTTCTTTTAGAACACAAGGGTAGGATCCTAATCTTAAGGTTCCACCAATATCCTCTATGCCATCCTGCTCAGGCATTAGGTGAATGATTGGGTGGGTGGTACTTGGATCTAATTCGGCACTATGTGCATCAGCGAAGCCTACAACGTTTCGAGCAAATTCTACTATTGCCATCTGCATACCGAGACATAGACCAAGGAATGGGATGTTGTTCTCTCTGGCATATCGGATGGCTGCAATCTTGCCCTCTACACCACGATTACCAAATCCACCAGGAACTAATATACCACTTACATCTGATAATAATTCTGTGATATTTTCTTCTGTGACTGTTTCAGAGTCAATCCATTTGATGTTAATGGAAGCTCTATGTGCTACTGCTCCGTGTTTTAAAGATTCCACTACACTGATATAGGCATCATGAAGCTGTGTATATTTACCGACTAAGGCTACGGTAATCTCTTTTTCTGGATTTTTAAGGGCATACACCATGGATTCCCAATCCTGTAGATTTGGAACAGGACAGTCTATTTTTAGACATTCACAAACGATGTCTGCTAAGTGTTCTTTCTCCATAGCCAGAGGAGCTTCGTATAAGGTTTCTACATCAAGATTTTGGATGACATGCTTGCTAGGAACATTACAGAATAAGGCTATTTTATCTTTTATGCCAGCTTCTAATGGAAGCTCTGTACGACAAACAATAATGTCAGGTTGTATTCCCATTCCCTGGAGTTCCTTAACACTAGCCTGAGTTGGCTTCGTTTTCATTTCTCCTGAAGCACGTAAGTAAGGGATTAACGTTACATGGATTAAAATAGCATTTTCACGTCCGATATCATGCTGAAATTGTCGTATGGATTCTAAAAATGGCTGACTTTCAATATCACCAACAGTACCACCAACTTCGATAATAGCTATTTCTTGCTTGTTGCTTCCGTCATTACGATAGAAGCGGCTTTTTATCTCATTGGTTATGTGAGGAATTACTTGAACAGTTCCTCCACCAAAGTCACCACGACGTTCTTGGTTTAAGACAGACCAGTAGATCTTACCAGTGGTTACATTGGAACGCTTGGTTAGCTTTTCATCAATGAAACGTTCATAATGGCCAAGGTCCAGATCGGTTTCGGCTCCGTCATCCGTTACAAACACTTCACCATGTTGAATTGGATTCATGGTACCAGGATCGATATTGATGTAAGGGTCAAATTTTTGCATGGTTACTGTATAGCCTCTAGACTTTAGTAGTCTAC
Organism: Bacillota bacterium; assembly: GCA_023441145.1. Lineage (GTDB taxonomy): Bacteria > Bacillota > Clostridia > Lachnospirales > Lachnospiraceae > KM106-2. The sequence continues at coordinate 5,889 of JAEZQN010000205.1, read as the reverse complement.
CTAGGGAAGCTGCTGTAATACCTTTACCTAGTCCGGAGACAACACCACCTGTTACAAATACGTATTTTACAGCCATTCAAGTTCCTCCTTTTATATATTGATTTATTAACTTGTTCAAAATAATCAAAAACATATTATAGCGTTATCTGTAAGGAAAATCTATAATTATTTGGGCTTTGAAAAAATTTCCTAATTTTATAAAGTTGGTAGTACATTTATATTAATGAAATTAAGCTATGATAGCCTTACTACATAAATATGGTGTTCACTATTTAGACAAAATATTAGTATATCCTAGGAGGGAATGCTTAAAATATATAATGGAAGTTTATGATTCCTTCATACTTTCTCACGGAATTTTAAGAGTTTATTCTATTGATTTATAAATGAGCTTTCATTATAATGGGAATAACTATTGGTTATAGAGAGTTTGTCCTTTTCAAGGATTTATTAGTGTATAAGAAGGTAAAACTGATATAGACGATTAAAAAACAAGGCAGAGGAGGCGTTGTATGGAAAATAACAATGGTAAGAATAATAAACAAGATAATAGAAAACGTAATAATCGTAATAATATTATAATTGGTATTGTTATTACAGTTATTTTGTTTTTAATGTATACCTATATGAATCAAATGATTCAAGAAAGTACTTATAAAGAGCAAACATACAAAGAGTTTGTGGTACAGCTAGAAGAGGATAAGATTAAGACAGTTACAGTACTGTCTGATCGTGTGGAGTATCAACTGACTTCACAGAAAGAGGATGACAAAAGCGTTTATTATGCAGCTAGAATCTATGATGAGAATTTATTAGAGCGATTAAAGAACTCCAAGGCTGATTATAAGAGTGAGATTACTAGCACAAGTTCAGGTATCATTAGTGCCATAGTCAGCTATATATTACCAATCGCCCTAATCTGGGTGGCATTTTGGTTCGTATTTAGAATGATTTCCCGTAACGGCGGGGGAATGATGGGCGTTGGGAAGAGTACCGCTAAGGTTTATATAGAAAAAGAAACCGGAGTTACTTTTGCTAATGTAGCTGGTCAAGAGGAAGCCAAGGAATCTCTTTCTGAGATGGTGGATTTCCTTCATAATCCTGCCAAATATACAAAGATTGGTGCAAAGCTTCCAAAGGGAGCATTACTAGTAGGACCTCCGGGAACAGGTAAGACCTTGCTGGCGAAAGCGGTAGCAGGGGAGGCGAAGGTGCCATTTTTCTCCCTTTCCGGTTCCGATTTTGTTGAGATGTTTGTTGGTGTAGGTGCCTCTAGAGTAAGGGATTTATTTAAGGAAGCCCAAGCGAAGGCTCCATGTATTATATTTATTGATGAAGTCGATGCCATTGGTAAGAGTCGTGACAGCCGCTATGGTGGTGGTAACGACGAACGGGAGCAAACTTTAAATCAATTGCTTTCTGAGATGGATGGATTTGATTCCTCTAAAGGTCTTGTGATATTAGCAGCAACTAACCGTCCAGAAGTACTTGATAAAGCTCTTCTTCGTCCGGGCCGATTTGACCGAAGAATCATTGTAGATAAGCCTGATTTAAAAGGACGAAAGGATGTATTAAGAGTACATGCTAAGGATGTATTAATGGATGATTCTGTAGATTTAGATGCTATAGCATTAGCTACTTCAGGTGCCGTAGGCTCTGATTTGGCCAATATGATAAATGAAGCTGCTATTATGGCAGTTAAGGATGGTCGTACTGCAGTTTCTCAGGCGGATTTATTTGAATCTGTGGAAGTTGTAATTGCAGGTAAGGAGAAGAAGGACCGTATCCTTGGAAAAGAAGAAAAGAAAATTGTTGCTTACCATGAAGTTGGTCATGCTTTGGTAACAGCGCTCATTAAAGAAGCTGAGCCAGTTCAGAAGATTACCATTGTACCTCGTACCATGGGATCTCTTGGTTACGTAATGCAGGTACCAGAGGAAGAGAAATACTTGATGACAAAGGAAGAGATGTTAACTCGTATTACTACTTTATTTGGTGGACGTGCTGCAGAACAGATTATATTTAACAGTGTGACTACAGGAGCAAGCAATGATATTGAGAAGGCTACTGAACTTGCAAGAGCGATGGTTACTCAGTATGGTATGACGGATGAATTCGGACTTGTTTGTCTGGAAACAGTAGAAAGTAAGTATTTAGATGGACGTACTGTAATGAACTGTGCAGATTCTACAGCTAGCCAGGTAGATAAAGTAGTCATGAACCTTCTGAAGGAATGCTATAAGAGGGCTGAAGAGCTTCTAAGTAGCAATAAGGAAGTGTTGGATAAGATTGCTGCCTTCCTTTATGAGAAGGAAACGATTACTGGTAAAGAGTTTATGGATATTTACCACCAGGTAACAGGAGTAAATGAAAAGAGTGAGGATACTCTAACCATAGAGTTAAAAAAGGAATCTGAAGAACAAGTGGAAGAACAACCTGTAGAAGAATCTTTAGAGAATTCTGAAGAATTGAATAAATAGGAATTTCAGGAGATGACTAGTAGCAGGCCTTATGGAATGTTACTAGTCATGCTTGTATCCTCACGGGCTAAATAGATAGCAAAGCGAGGATTTAAGGGAGAAGAAAAGCTATGTTTGATATTGAAGAAGAACTGAAAAAACTTCCTGCTAAACCAGGAGTTTATATCATGCATGATAAAAAAGATGAGATTATCTATGTGGGTAAGGCCATTAGCTTAAAGAATCGTGTGCGTCAGTATTTTCAAAGTAGCCGTAACCTAACACCTAAGATTGTACAGATGGTGTCTAGAATCGACCATTTTGAATACATTATTACGGATTCTGAGCTAGAAGCCCTAGTTCTGGAGTGTAATCTTATTAAAGAGCATCGACCAAAATACAATACTATGTTAAAGGATGACAAGAGCTATCCTTTTATTAAGGTAACGGTGCAGGAAGACTATCCAAGAATTCTATTTGCAAGAGAAATGAAGAAGGATAAGGCAAAGTACTATGGACCATACACTAGTGCCACTGCTGTAAAGGATACCATAGAACTGATCCGTAAAATATTCAAGTTAAGAACGTGCAATCGGAATTTACCTCGAGATATTGGGAAGGAAAGAGCTTGTCTTTATTCTCATATCGGGCAATGTGATGCTCCCTGTCAGGGAAGTATCAGTGTAGAGGACTATAGAAACAATGTGGAACAGGCAATGGAAATGCTCAATGGCAACTATAAGCCTGTGATTGAGATGCTTACCGAGAAGATGCAAAAAGCATCTGCTAAATTTGCTTTTGAAGAGGCAGCAGAGTATCGTGATTTAATCAATAGTGTTAAATTTGTGCTGCAGAAGCAGAAGATTACCTCCTCCGACCAAGAGGATAGAGATATTATTGCCTTTGCCAGAGCCCTTGATGAGGCTGTTGTACAGGTCTTTTTTATCCGGAGTGGTAAACTCATTGGTCGGGAACATTTCCGTCTTACTGGTGTGGAGCATATTACTAGAAGCGAAGTAATGACAAGCTTTGTGAAACAGTTTTATGCAGGGACCCCATTTGTACCGAAGGAGCTATTTTTGCAAGAGCCAGTGGAGGACAAAGAGGTTATGGAGCAATGGCTTACTGCTAAGAGAGGGCAGAGAGTCTATATTCGTGTGCCTCAAAAAGGGGAAAAGGAACGGTTAGTGGAGCTAGCAGCTAAGAATGCTTCCTTAGTCCTACAGCAGGATTCTGAACGTATTGCAAGAGAAGAGAAAAAAACCATTGGTGCAGTAAAGGAGATTGCGGACTTACTGGGTCTTGATGAGGTAAATCGCATGGAATCCTTTGATATCTCTAATACAAATGGTTTTGAGAATGTAGGTTCTATGGTGGTGTTTGAAGCAGGAAAACCAAAACGCAATGACTATCGTAAATTCAAGATGAAATGGGTAAAGGGTGCCGATGACTATGCTTGTATGCATGAGGTTCTTACTAGACGACTAACTCATGGGATTGAGGAAACAAAAGAGTTGATGGAGAAGGGTATTTCCCTAGATACAGGAAGCTTTACTAGGTTCCCTGATTTGATTTTAATGGATGGTGGGAAAGGTCAGGTAAATGTTGCTTTAAAAGTGATGGAGGAGCAAGGCATTAGCATACCAGTCTGTGGTATGGTAAAGGACGTTAACCACAGAACGAGAGGATTGTACTTTAATAACCTTGAAATACCCATTGACCAAAGAAGTGAGGCGTTTAGGCTGATAACCAGGATCCAGGATGAAACACATCGATTTGCTATTGAATATCATCGAACTCTTCGTTCCAAAGCACAGGTACATTCGGTATTAGATGATATTGAAGGAATTGGACCTACAAGAAGAAAGGCGTTAATGAAATATTTCAAAGGAATAGAAGAGGTGAAAGAAGCCTCTATAGAGGAACTTTTACAGGTTCCTAGTATGAATCAAAAAAGTGCGGAGCAGGTGTATCGTTTCTTTCATTAATACGTAAGAAGATGACTTATTCCATTGCGGGTATTTGCGAAATGTGGTAGAATTATCTTATATTTTGCGCGTGTGAATTGTGGTAAAGAAAATAATTCTTTATATAGAAAGGTCGGATTATATGTATTCAGTGGCGTTAACAAAACTTATTGACAAAATGCATCTGGAAAATTGTACACCTGAAATTGATACCAATGAAATTCAGATTACTCAGACAGATGTAAACCGTCCAGCGCTTCAGTTGGCTGGTTTCTTCGATTACTTTGATTCCAATCGTATTCAAGTGATAGGAAATGTAGAAAATACTTATATGCAGAAGATGTCACATGATCATGGTGTTAAAATCTTAAGCCGTATTTTCGAATATAAGATTCCATGTATCGTGTTCTGTCGGGGGATTGAAGTAGATGATGCTTTTATACAGTTAGCCAAAAAGTATAGCATTCCAATACTGAAAACCAAGCGCTCTACCTCCTCTTTTATGGCAGAGGTAATACGTTGGCTCAATGTAGAGCTTGCCCCTATGATATCTATTCACGGTGTATTAGTAGATGTTTTTGGTGAAGGTGTTATGATTATGGGGGAAAGTGGCATTGGTAAGAGTGAGGCTGCTTTGGAATTAATTAAGAGAGGACATCGTTTGGTGTCTGATGATGTAGTAGAAATTCGCAAGGTTAGTGATGATACCTTAATTGGCTCTGCTCCAGATGTCACTAGACATTTTATCGAGCTAAGAGGTATTGGAGTTATCGACGTTAAGACATTGTTTGGTGTGGAAAGTGTAAAGAATACACAATCTATTGATTTAGTAATTAAGCTGGAGGAATGGAATAAGTCGGCAGAGTATGATCGACTTGGGTTAGAAGAGCAATACACAGAGTTTTTAGGTAATAAAGTAGTTTGTCATTCAATCCCTATTCGTCCTGGCCGTAATCTAGCTATTATATGCGAGTCAGCAGCTGTTAATTACCGCCAAAAGAAGATGGGATATAATGCGGCAAGAGAGCTTTACAATCGCGTTACAAGTAATCTTATGAAAAAATAAAACGAGCAAGGATATTAGGAGGATATTATATGTACTGTGCAGGAATTGACATCGGCGGAACCACCGTAAAGATTGGTATTTTTACTGTGGAAGGGGATATAGTTGATAAGTGGGAAATTCCTACTCGTAAAGAGAACAACGGAGAAAACATCTTAGGAGATGTAGCGGAGTCTGTACTAGCTAAGATGAAGGAACATAACATAAGCAAGGAACAGATAAAAGGAATTGGAATTGGGGTACCAGGTCCAATCCTTGAGGATGGTACAGTATTAAAATGTGCTAATTTAGGCTGGGGTGTATTTAACGTAGCCGAGGAAGTTGAGAAATTAACCGGTATTTCTAATGTTAAGGTTGGTAATGATGCTAATGTAGCTGCCTTAGGTGAGATGTGGAAAGG
>JAEZQN010000133.1 GCA_023441145.1 Bacillota bacterium | reverse complement strand
AAAGCACTAGCTTGTTTAACCGTTTTTTACATCTTTCGATGTCATTTACTGTTTCATAAAGAAACGTTCATTCTGAAATTCTTATTGAATTTTCAGGGTTGTTTCACTGTTTAGTTATCAATGTTCTCCACTTTATTAACCCCGGCGGCGTTAGCCGTTTGCCGTGTCAACAAAAACGATTATATCACCTGCAAAACATAATGTCAACACTTTTTTTATATTATTTTTACAAAATTCGATGCAAATTTACTAATTCCCCTCAAACCCTTGTAAATAGGCACTTTCTTTGCTTTGTTTTCACGGGATTTTAGCACGCATCATGCTTTTTATGCTGAAATTGTTTTTATTTGCGAAACAATTTATTAAATATAACATATAGCAAAAAGGACACATGGATAGTATCTCCAGATGTCCTTCTTTATTATTCACTCCATAGACTAGCTAAGTGTGTTTTATCTTATTTAAAAATAACTAACGACTGTGCTGCATTTACTACAAAGTGTAACAAAAGGTTATTATTATAAATTAGAGAAAGGAATACACTATCGTTAATTGCCTTAAAACAAGTTTCTCCTATTCCAGTTCCACTGAATATAGTTAGCGCTACACACAAAATCCACAGAACCACAAACCCGTGAAGTATACCTAGGAATAAGCCCCCAATTTTATTGAGGCTGTGTAACACCGGTAACCTACTTACAATGTCTAACACATTGGCAAGGACTCGTACCAGAATCAATGTAACTACAAATAGAAGTACAAATGCAATGGCATTTAGAATCATACCGGTAATATAACCAGATACATAATCCCCAAATTTGGAGGTATCCATCAATTCATATACCTTTTTGTTATTGTTTTCTTCCAAAGCATCTTTTAAACGCTTTGGTATAGGTAATGAATCAATATAATTTTGCTGATCTTCATTGGACTTAGCCTCAGACTCCACTTCCAATGTTTTAACAACCTTACTATTAACTGCTTTATAAATAGTCTCATTATCCTTTAGAACACCACCTAAGGTTGAGCTTCCCAAAGAGGCCACCATTAATGCAAGGAATACTGCACAGATAGAAAACACCGTCTTTATTAACCCATTGTGATATCCTCTTATCATGTAAGCACCCAAAAAAAGCAAAACAAGAATCACTAGCCAGTTCATCCCTAATCCTCCGTTAATTTAATAATATCGATGGTAGAATCATTAATAAGGTAATACTTATTATAATTGTTAATCGGCATAAGGGCAGTTATATTTTTATCAAAGGAATATTTAAACTTCTCAATTCCATTTAACTTAATAATATGACATTCTTTATCGGAGTAGAATATCATTTCTTTCTCACCCATGGTTATTCTTTCATAACTAAAATTAATGGATTCGTTGTAAACCTTCTTGCCATTAGTATTATAGACTTGCACTTGAAAGTTATCTGCCTCATTCTGGTTTTCTGTTACAAGACCAATATAGCTGTCTGTAGTGAACACACTTTTAATATTACTCTTAAATGTTTCTGCATATACTTCCTTACTCTTTTCACTAAAGCTAAATAGTTCAAATCCAGTAGTAGTAAACACGCAGACCGCATCATTCCCTATGAATTTCACATCGGCTACGGTGGTATCTCCATAGTCTTTCATTCCCACCATTCGATTTACCTCATTTTTGCCTACATCCGAAAAGTTGTAAAATGTGACTTGGTTTTTTATCACCCCATTGTTGACCTGTATATAATTGGTCACCAACTTCTTTCCATCATCTGATAAAGCAATACTGACAGGAAATCCATGCTCATCTACATTGGTTATTCTTTCTGCTACCAAAGGATCTACCGTAGTGTCTGACTTAATTAGCTGAATTACATTGGTGTCCTTATCCTCCATTAACACAGCCACCATTCCCTGTCTTGCTACCTGAATCTGCAATATGGGAAGAGTAACCTTAATCTCTTTCCCTGAATTAGACCCATCAAATACAATGATATTGTAGCCACCAATGTCAGCAACAGCTATATAATTATTACAGATATCAGCCTTTGGATTACGCATATTGTAACTACCATTAAAAGTAATGTTACCGGAAGAGCTATAAGCGCAAGCGCCATCACGACTGATTCTAAGAACTTGATCGCCGTATGGTAGGTATGTTACCTCCCCTGAATCCTGTCTTTCAATCTGGTTACTAACTACATAGCTATTGAATACACGATTGATGTAGGAAAATATTAAATAAACGCATATTGCCACTGCAACCAAAAGAATTCCTAATAAAATTAATAGCTTCTGTTTTTTGTGCCTCTGGATACGTTTTTCGTACTGGACAAAATCCGATTTATCTGCAAACGTCGCCATATACTCTGCTCCTATTTCTATTTCTTATGTAGTGGTTCTATTACCTCATACATATTCTTATTATACAGTATTCTTGCAATATTGCCACATTATTTTACTTTTCTACTTAAGGAGTCACCTCTTAGGGAAGCTTTATGGTCTGTCCTGCGTAAATTGTATCTTGATCTTCTATTTTATTTAATTCCATAATCTTTTTCACATAAGTTTTTTTACTATAAAACTTAAGGCTAATGGCACCAAGGGTATCTCCCCTCTTGATAGTATAGGTAGCTGGTATAGAGGTAGTTTCTTTGCTATCATCATCTTTTACAGGGTTATCCTTAACGTCGGTACCCTTGGAATCTGTATCCTTGGAATCTGTATCCTTCCCATTTGATGAATCAATTGGAGGCGTGCCTTCAATACTGACACCAACGTCTTCACCCTTGTCTGTATCATCACCAATTACATTCTCATCTTTGATGCTATTAACATTTCCTTGTTGGACATTAACCTGGGTAGTACCGGGACTTACAGAGGCATTGACCATTTGATTTTTATCGTTACTAGACTGGGTACCTGCTGAAACTGCCTGATTAGAATCATTTACTCCTTTACCTAAAAGCATAGTAACTGCTACAACAATTAAAAATATGGCACAGACGGAAGCTGCTGCATACATCACCGAAAGGCTTCGTTTTCTTTGAATCTTTTCATTATTTTTTCGGTCAATGACATTTCGAATATTGATACAGGTTTGATCTACATAGTCCGCCTCTATACTTTGTTTGTCACTGTTCTCTACCATATAATTTTGCATATTATGATTTTTCTCATAATAGATATAATAACCATCCTGTTCCCATAATCGCTGATTATCAAATATGTAAAACGCCTCTTCCCTCTCAATGCTGTCATACATTAGCAGGACCTTATTGTTTCCAGCAAAATTATCTATATGAATCTTGCATAAATCATCATTTACTTCTAGCTGAAGACCAGGCTTTGTAATGTACCAACCTACGATTTCCTCATCATCAAAATACTTTTTGATATCGTCATAGATATTACTCCACGTTTCATTACTAAATAGCTTTTCATTGTCAAAAATAATGTCTTTTACCTCTACTGCCCCATTTATAAAAACATTATCCTCCCCTTCCACAGGAAGAACATGCCCAAGGAGAATTGCCACATGACAGTTTCCATAACTTTTTAGAGCTATTTGCTTCATATATGTCATTACATAGTCTTCTATATAGATTCTCTTATCACCATCCATTGGGCCGACTTGTCTTATATTTTTAGGTAATTTAGTACCGTTATTTCTTTGTTTTTTCTCATTATGATTATTCTGATTATTTTGAATAGTTTCAATCATCATCAATATACCGCCTTTCAAATTCAAATTGTACCTAAAATAACGTTTGGTCATGGGTATATTACCATTACTGTATATAGTTTTTTGTCACATTGAAACAACGCTATATAATAACATTTCTACTATAATTGAACGTATTATCGCTTTTATATTCTATATTTACTTTGTTTTCGCATTCATAATTTTTCTTAAGTTCTGTTTTATGCTTATTTTGTTGATTATTGCGTTAGTTTTTTTACTTTCCACGTCTATGTTGCCTATGTCTGGTAATACTTATAATTAGAATTATTGACAGCTTTGCTGGGAAAGGAACTATATGAAACAAAGCTACGAGGACGCTTCCCCAACTCTACATTATTTTGATTGCCAAGAAGAAGCCTCTATCTACCGATTTTGCCGAGAGTTAAACAAATTAGTCCAATCAAAAATATCAAAAAAGCACTCTGTGATCATTCTTTGCATTGGCTCTGACCGGGCAACAGGAGATTGTCTTGGTCCAATAATCGGATATAAGTTAGAAAAACAACAATATAAAAATGTGCTTATATACGGTACTTTAGCCCATCCAGTACATGCTAAGAACCTAACAAAAACTATGGAAATGATTCATGAAACCTACAAATACCCATTTGTAATTGCCATCGATGCTTCCCTAGGAAAGGATAAGCATGTTGGATATGTAACTCTTGGAGAAGGAAGTCTAAGCCCTGGAATTGGCGTAAATAAAGATCTTCCTATTGTAGGTGATATCTTTATTACAGGTATTGTTAATGTATCAGGTTATTTAAATCATATGTTATTACAGACTACTAGATTAGATATCGTAATGCAGCTAGCAGACTATATCTGCATTGGACTGCGTTACGTGATGCATCAAATAGGAGTTACCTCTCTTATGATAGGCAAAACAAAGTCTTATTAAGGGCCTACTAAACCTATTAGACTGGAATAAAGAGTTTCGCAAGCGAAACTCTCCACTACAGCCAAAAAGGGCATTGCTCAAAACGCAATGCCCTTTACTAATTCTATTCTGTTATTTGGTTCTCAACCCCATAGCTACCGATCTGCTTTTTATAATACTCCATAGCTTCTGATACTTTAGTAAGCTGATTCTCTTGCATAATACTAATTAGCTTCTCAAGTGAAGAGAGGTTCATAAACTCTTTCCCTAGGTATGCCTCATAATCATTAGAGATTCTCATGGACAACTCCTTAATCTGATCCTCTAACTGACTACATTCTCTATGGACTAATTGATATCTTTCCTTTGCCTCTTCCATCTCTTTCTCATGCTTTTGTCTGACATCATTAGCAAGGATATTACTAGTAGAACTTCTAAATGTAGCAATAGCCTCAGCCTTCTGACGGTTAATATCCGCTATTTTATTATTAATGTCTTTAATCTCACTATCGTATTCACCTAAATTGTAAGCGCTCTCATCCTTATCCTTAAGAATCCTCTTCTTAATCTTTTGAATCTTATTGCTATTCTGTCGTAATTTATATCGAACGGCTCGCCCACTAGAAATGGCGGTTGGATTCTTCCCCTTTGTAGATTTATAGATAAGGTAGTATAGTCCTCCTACCACAACAAGTGTAGCAATATAAATCAAAATCAACCCAAATGTATTATCTCCACCAAAGATTAGGTAATATAGTAAAAATGGGCTCCCAATCAAAACAATAGCGGCAGTAATTAGTATTATTCCAAAATCCCCTAATCCCTTAGGCGCAAATAAAGCGAAATAGAGCCTTGTATTGAAAATACGAGAAAGATTCCCTTGCTGGAATATAGTCTTTACATCCTGCTTTAACCTCTCACTATCTCCTCTTAACTCCGCAGTCTCTCTTTCAATTCTTTGAGAAACCTTATCGTTTTTGGATCGGTCTTTTTTGTCCTGCACCTTTCTCATGCGATTCTTCTGTCTCTCTATCTGCTCATCAAAGGATGCTACAATCTCATTTTCCCGTTTCACTACAGCCATCTGAATCTCATCCTGAAGCATATTGTTCTTAAGCTCAAGTTCATTCTCCAGCCGATTCTCCTCCACATCCTTTTCAGATAACTGAATTTTACAATGATTAAGGGTATTCAATTTTTCTCTTAACTGATATAGGGCATTAATTCCCTTCTCCAGTACGTTTTCCTTCTCCATATCGTTCATCCTTTCGTCCTCACATATAGATATCGATATGTATTGCACATTTGCCACACTTCTATTCTAGCAAAATAATAAAAATTATACAATTAGTTAATAAAGTTTATATGATTTTCATAAGTAGGTCATAGGATAGTCACATTTCCTATTTATACTAATACTTGCAAGAGATAATATATATACGAATACCCCCCCTCTCATTAACCTAAGAGCGCCTGGTCTATAGACCAAGCGCTCTTACTGTTAAAGCATGTAATTGGTGAAGAAAGCATCACCCTCTATAATGCAACTCTGCCTTCTAATGCCCGAAGCAAAGTCACTTCATCAATATATTCAAGATCTCCTCCTACAGGAACACCACTAGCAATTCGACTTACCTTAATACCAGTAGGTTTAATTAGCTTACTGATATACATAGCTGTCGTTTCTCCTTCAAGGCTAGAGTTTGTTGCTATAATCACTTCATCTACATCGCCCTGCAGTCTTAACATCAATTCCTTTAGACGAATATCAGACGGTCCAATTCCTAGCATAGGGGAGATGGCTCCATGAAGCACATGATAGACACCATCATATTTACCAGTTTTCTCATATGCTGCTAAATCTCTAGAATTCTCCACAACCATTATAATCTTAGAGTTTCTTTGATTACTTCTACATATTGGACAAAGCTCCTGATCGGTTAAAGTACAGCACTGTTCACAATACCTAACATTACTCTTAGCATCTATAATAGTAGCACTTAGGTTCTTCACTTGCTCTTCTGGCATATTGATAATATGAAAAGCCAGCCTTTGCGCAGACTTGGAACCAATTCCAGGAAGTCTTGATAATTCCTCTATTAACTTACTAATTTGTTTACTATAATAATCCATTAGAATGGAAAGCCCCCACCTAGGTTAAGTCCACCTGTTAGAGATCCCATAGCCTGGCTACTTTCTTCTTCCATCTTGCGTAATGCTTCGTTTGTAGCTGCCATAATTAAATCTTCTAGCATCTCGATATCATCAGGGTCAACAACCTCTTCTTTTAGTTTTACTGCTACAACTTCTTTTTTACCAGAAACACAAACGGTTACAGCTCCACCACCTGCAGTAGCCTCCCATTGTTTCTCCTCAAGCTCTTTTGTCTTTTCTTCCATTTGCTTTTGCATTCTTTGAGCCTGTTTCATTAAATTATTCATATTACCAGGCATTCCACCTGGGAAACCACCACGTTTTGCCATGAGTTGGTCCTCCTTCATTTTGCTTACATATTATTAATATAACTTTATTTCTTATCTTAATCAATATCCGATTGTGCTTCTTTAAAGAACCTCTATATTATCTGCTTTTATAAGCTTCGTAATATCCGCCACTTTATTTAAGCCCTCTCGGCCTCCTTCTAAAAACCTTGTCTGAATCGATACTTCTTTATTAATATATTCTGCTATGGCTTCTTTTATTGCTTTCATAGAAGCTTCTTTCTCAACATAGACTTTACACAAATCATCAGAAAATGCTAGTACAAGAACATTTCCTTCGTTCACTGTTAATACTGCATTTCTTATCATTTGCTGTAAGAGTCCATCTAGGTCCTTCACAATATTATTCCAATTAGTTGCCACTTGCCTTACTTCCTCTGGTAATGCTTCCACTAAAACCTGCTGTTTTGGTTCTTCTTCCTCGACTACTTCTGGCTTGGATTTCTCTGTCCGAGAAGTTTGTTTTACCATAACGCCTTCCTCTAGTTTCTTCTCTACCTGACGAAGTCGTTCTAAGATAGAGGTATAGTCTGTCTCCATCTCTGGCTTACATAGCTTGATACAAGCCACCTCTACCAATACTCTCTTTTGAGAGGAATATTTAATCTGATTAGACAAATCAGAGAAGATTCGAATGTACCTCATTAAGGTATCCATTTCCACCTGGGTTGCCATTAGCTTCATTTCTTTAAGATTCTCCGAAGATACTTCGATAATATCTTCCGCTAAATCAGAGCTCTTTAGAAGAATTAGATTTCTCATATACCAGGTAAAGTCCACTACAAACTGACTTAAATCTCTGCCTTTTACAATCAGCTCCTCTACCAACTCCATTACCTCTACAGACTGACCTTGTAGCAAGAAATCCAGTAGCTTCTGAAATACTTCTGTATCTACTGCTCCAAGAACCTCTAGCACTTTATCATAGGTTAGAGTCTCTCCGTAATAAAAAGCAATGCACTGATCCAAAAGACTAAGTCCATCACGCATGGAACCATCTGCTGCCTTAGCCACATATCGAAGGGCCTTTTCTTCCACTTGAATCTGTTCCTTCTCCATAAGCTCCATTAAGCGATCTGCTATGGTATCTATAGTAATACGTCTAAAATCGTACCGTTGGCATCTGGACAGAATAGTAATAGGAATCTTATGAACCTCTGTGGTTGCTAAAATAAAGATAACATAAGATGGGGGCTCCTCTAAGGTTTTTAACAGAGCATTAAAGGCTCCTGCAGAAAGCATATGAACCTCATCAATGATATAAACCTTATACTTACCCTCTGTAGGAGAATACTGCACCTCATCAATGATATCTCGAATGTTATTGACACCATTATTGGACGCCGCATCAATCTCTATAACATTCATAGAGGTCTGATTTAATATAGCCTGACAGGTTGGACATTCATTACAAGGACTCCCATCCACAGGGTGTTGACAGTTAACAGCCCGTGCTAGAATCTTGGCAATGGTAGTCTTACCAGTTCCTCTCGTTCCACAGAATAGATAGGCATGTCCTACTCGGTTAGCCTTTATTTGATTTGTTAATGTCTTTACTATATGCTCCTGTCCCTTTACATCTTCAAAGCCAATGGGACGGAACTTACGATATAACGAGGTATAAGACATACTGTACCTTCCTTCTATTAGTATCAGAATTATTATTGACTTATTTCTGATATTTTACCTTTCTATTTTATACGATATTTGCTAATCTGGCAATGGTTTCAAAAAGGAGCTCTGCAAAATAGTCTATTTACAACTATGCTGCAAAGCTCCTCACTACGTTTCTTATTATGGTTATTTTAGTTTTCCTTATACCAGTCTCCCCAAACCTGCTTTGCTAAATTCTTTAGCTTGGAAACTGACATACCTCGTATCCTATGTACCGATGCTAGCTGATCAGTATAATCTGACAGTCTTAATACCTGCAGATTTTCATAATCACTTCCAAACTGTGTAACTATTGGTGTTATAGAAGCATCAGAGATATATGGTTTCTCACCATTCTTACACTCTATGGTGATATTAGCCATCCCACCAAGCATTCTTGGATATTCATCCTGACCGGATACGTAGTTGCCTAGAGAATAATAAATAAGCATCTTATGCCCATCTTCCCCTTCTAGCCACTCTATTGGTTCAATAACATGAGGATGAGCACCTATCACTAGGTCAACTCCTGTCTCCAAAAATATCTTTGTCCATCTCTTCTGTGCGCTAGAAACATCATAAGAGTATTCTGTTCCCCAGTGAGGAAATACTATAACAAAATCCGCCTTTTCCTTTGCTAATGCCACATCCTTACGTATCTTCTCCTCATCTAGCATATTCACCATGTATGGGCGATTACTTGGTAATGGCAAGCCATTTAAGCTATATGTATAATTCAGTAAGGCAAGCTTTATGCCCTTCACTTCTATTACTTTAACGTCGTTTGACTCTTTCTCTGTCTCGTTTACCCCTACAACTGTGACTCCTTTATGCTTCTTCCAGTAATCTATGCTGTTTTGCATACCCTTTTCACCCTTATCCATAGCGTGATTGGTGGCATGAAGAACAACATTGAAACCAGCTTTTACAATAGCATCGCCTATCTCCTGTGGGGAATTAAATCTAGGATATCCACTATAGCGTAATTCTTTTCCTCCAAGAACTGTCTCCTGGTTAATGACAGACACATCAGCTTTCTTAATATCCTCTAAGATATTGGTAAATAAATGATCGTAATTGTATGTCCCATCCGAGCGCTTTCCACTATCAATTATAGAGTCATGAACCAAATCATCTCCTACGGCCATAAGAGTAATCTTTTTATCTTCTACCGGTGTAGCTGTTGGTAAAGGCGATGCTGAAGGTTTTTCATTATCTAAATTACTCTTGCTATCTGTTGGCAATGGGCTATTCTTTTGCTTCTCGCCTTGACTTTCACCAATAACCTTTCCGTTCTGATCAACCGTAATCTTTTCCTTGTTACTTGTTTCCTCATTAGAATCAATGGTATTAGTAGCAATCACAGTCAAGACGGTTAACACACATACTACCACCAATAGTGGTTTAAACAATTTTCTAAAAAACCGTTTCATTTAGTATACCATCTCTTTCTAAGTATATTAACCATTCTTATGGTCTGACCATCTTATTGTAACACATAAAATATTTCCAGTCTATTCTATAATTGTAATTATATGTATTAAGATAAGCTACATAAAAAGAGTGTATACAAAGAGTCTTATATGAAAACCCTCTCATTTTAGTTGATATCTAATTTTAAATCTCCTTGTTTAATCCAGCCTCTTTTTCTCATAAACTCTGACATCATTAGGCAGAGTATTGCTGGTAATACAAATTGAATGATTATAATCTTCACAATAGTAACAACCGCTCCATCTTTTGCCACCATATCTCCGTAGGTAGTAATCTGTCCTACTAAACCAGCACTTCCCATACCAGATCCCACTTTATTATTGGTCATATGAAATAGCATAGTAGAAACAGGACCTAAGATTGCACTAGTCAGTACAACTGGAAGCCAAAGTACTGGCTTCTTAATCAAGTTTGGTACCTGAAGCATACTAGTTCCAACACCCTGGGCTATCAGACCACCTACCTTATTCTCACGATAGCTGATCACTGCAAAGCCTACCATATTGACACAGCAACCCACCGTCGCTGCTCCTGCTGCAAGACCACTTAATCCTAACATAACTCCAAGAGCCGCTGAACTTATTGGAAGGGTTAATACCACACCCATAACTACAGAGACAATGATTCCCATTAAGAAAGGTGCTTGTTCCGTTGCCCAAATAATAATATCACCAAGATAGATCATAAAAGTAGATATTGGAGGTCCTACTATTAGTCCCACTACTGCACCAGAACATATACTAAGTACAGGTGTAATGATAATATCTACCTTGGTTTTTCCTGAAACAATATGTCCAACCTCTATGGCTATGTACGCTGCTACAAAAGCTCCCAAAGGCTCTGATACCTTCAGTACAATTCTTCCGGCATCATTGATCAATGTATTATTAATGATATCCGTTGCACAACCACCGATCATACCAGCCACAGCTGCAGAAACAACTACCAATGGAGCCTCCTTGAACTTACACGCAACTCCACAACCAATTCCTGCACCAGTCAAACATCCTGCCACAACACCTATGGCGTACATATAGTTACCTACCGTACCACCAATCAAATCCCCAAACTGTTTTAAAATAGTACCTACAATTAAGGTTGCAAAAAGCCCTAGAGCCATACCGCTAAGTCCGTCAATAAAAAGCCGATGCAACCATTTACCTATTTTATTCATAAAAAATCCTCCATGCCTTTACACTTTTCTATTCACCTGTCTTGTCAGGTCATGGCAAATAATATCACATATTTATGATTTAAGCAAGAAATTTCTCTCTTTAAGCTCCTTTTCAATACGGTCCAGTATTTCCTCGCTGTCTGCCTCTACAGTATGAAGATGTACTCCATCCGTCAATTCCTTCAACGGAGTTGTCTTCTTTTCTTGTACCTTCTTTACAAAATCATAGACATCCTGGCGGTTATTAATCAATAAGTCTGCCTCTATTTGTCCATAGATATCATGCATGACGATGACATCTAATACCTTGCCACCATTGTCCACAATCACACAAAGCTCTTCTTCAATCTGCTCAGTTGTATGTTTTACCAAAAAACAACGGTTGAACTTCTGAGGTTCTTGCACAAAAAGCAGATATCCCTTGTTGGTAGACAAAATGTTCTTATTGGTAGCACGAAGTAACGCGATATCCTGTACAATAATCTGTCTGGATACCCCTAAGGTCTTCGCAAGTTCACTTCCAGACATAGGTTCCTTGGATAAAGTCAAAAGTTCTATTAATTTCTCTCGTCGTTTTTTCCCTTCCATATAAATCACCTTTCCCATAACATTTCCATCTTTTCTATCATATCAATTCTTCGGGTATTTTACAATATGCTACGTTTTCGCTAAGGTTTTCTTGTGTTTTTCTAAATCCCTTGAATGTTTTAGAATAGGCAAGTATAATTAAGTTCTAATTTATTACTATTGAATTTATAAAATTCAGGGAGGAAATCATATGTTCCGCTTATGGGCTAAAGTTTTTAAAGACAATCGCATGTTAAAGGATATGATCGTATGCAATGACGATCCTACGCAAAATCGCACCCGCAAGATATTCCATGCCTTAGATGAAATCTGCTATGCCTTTGATTTGTCTAAGCCCCTTTGGCTTGAATCCACTGTGGCAGACTTTAAAAAGCATGATAAAACCCGTTTTTCTAAAGATAATTTTATAGACGCCATTGAGTTTGATTTTTTAGAAATACAGGTAATCGAGGAGGATTAACCGA
>JAEZQN010000124.1 GCA_023441145.1 Bacillota bacterium | reverse complement strand
TCGGTTACAAAAGTAGATTCTCGTTTTCAAATAGGGTCAAAAGTAGCGTTTCGTTTACAAAAAATGATTCTCACTTACAAAGATAGATTCTGGGCGTACAAAAATGCGTCTCGTGTTACAACTCACCACAGGTTTGCCTGTCTTCTATAGCAGTGATTACTGTAGAATAATAAAGTGGTTAATTAAGTAAAAATATGGTAGGATATAGTAAAGCGTATAAAGTAAAAAATTGTAAATGAATTTCTATCATGCTCAGCTTTGAGAAGATAAGTAATTATTTACTGAAACACATTTAAAATTCGAAAAAGGAGAAGTGAGTACATGGCAACGATTGAATTATGTTTTAGTAAGGTAAATCAGATGTCTGGTCTGTTTAAGACGTTTAAGAAATCAGTGATTGATTATAAATCAGAGCTATCAATATTGAACACCAAGACTTTAAATGTAGAAAAAAGTGTATGTGATATGAGTGATATCATTAGTTCTATAAAAAATTCTACTGAGACACAAGAAGATAAGATAGAGTTTCTTGATCAAGTGAAAGTAGCATTCGAACAGTTTAAATCTGATGTGGTTGTGATAGACGGTAATGTATCTAATATTGTAAATAAAGGGAAAAATGATTTTTATGAGAAATACTATTATCTAAAGCCAGAATGCGAAAAGTCAGGATGGGAGAAATTTAAAGATGGCTGCAGAAAGGCTGCTGAGTGGTGTAAAGAACATTGGGTTGCTGTTTTAACAGCAGTAGTGGTTGTTGTAGCCGCATGTGTTGCAGCAGTTTGTGGAATAGCTATAGCCTTTATTGCAGCTATAGCTGGAGTCGTAGCATTAGCGATATGTATTGCAGATGTAATCTGTATGTTTGCAACGGGAGGTAAAAATATTGCAACGGTATTAAGGGAAAATGGATTTAATGTTTTAGCTGATATCTTTCAAGGAATTTCAATTGGAGCAGATGTTGTGTCAATTGCATTTCCTATTGGTGCGGTTCTTAAGTCCATGTCTAAAATAGGCGCAAAAGCCTTTGCTAAAGTATCCATAACTGCAATGAAAACTAGCATGAAAGAAACTTTTCAAAAGGTATTTAAAAGTGGTCTAAAAGATGGTATCAAGAATTTCTTTAAAATTACATTTAAAACACTCGTATTTGATGTTGATGACTTTAAAATTATAAAAGAGCCATCGGTTACAATGTTGAACAATAATAAATGGACAGTTTCTGATGACGGGTTAAGTTTATTCCCGACAAATGGTACCGATAAGCCGAAACGCTATAATCCAGAGGGATTAACATATGATGAAATACTTGAGAAGTTTAACTTGGACTCTATTCCATTAAAAAGAAATGGTGACGTAGATTGGAGTAAAATTCAATTAGATTCTGTGAATATTAAGAATATGACAACAGAGCGGGGGAACAAGTATACAATGGATTCAAGTACCAATTTTGGAAAAGCGAACGCAAAACTTCAACAGAAGGGACTTTCTATAAAAGAGATTGAAATTAAGAGTGGCATAAAGATAACTTGGCATGAAGACTTAAATTTGAAAACAATGAGAATGATACCTAGTGAGATTCATGGTAATATAAATCATTCGGGTGGGATTGCTAATTACAGGTTCATTGTAAAGAGAGCTCCAGTTCAAGCAAATGATGTAATATCTAATATAATGAAAAAGATCCAACGCAGTATTACCACTAAAGCTGCCCAACCAGCTTATTAAATTATATGAGAATCTAAGAATGGAGGAATACTATGTTTTTTAAGAAGAAAATCGTCAATGAGACCTTTGGGAAATTAGTTTATGATTACAATTGGCATCATAATATTACATATGAATTATGGGGGAGAACTCATAATTTAGTACTTTCAGTAGAATGTTCGAATGAAGATCATAAGATTCTTAAAATACAGGAGCAGGCATATAAAGCATTTCTTGACAACATAAGTCAGGTGGAAGAGAGTGTAAAAACGTATTTTTTACAAAATTATTATGATCTGATTGAGGATTATTATATTGACTTTGGTACCTCATGGGCTTGTACACCTGCCGAAAGAAAACAGATACAAAACATTATAGATAGCTATGAGAAACAAGGAAAAGAAGCAATTAATGATATGCTATTTAATATCAGCGCATCTTCTATTACTGTGGAAGAGAGTGGTAGGATCATTCTATATCTATATGTAAATATTCCAGATGGTCATGGACTGGCGGTTGTTATTGATTCAGAAATTAAAATATTAACACCAGAGGAATATGAAGAAGGGTGCTAATATAGTGACTAAAAGTCTTGTTTTGTAATTGTATGTATGTTTAATTAAAGTTATATATAAATGTCAATCGTTATGGTGTTGAGTTGGAGCCCTTCATTTTCAGGATTTGTATCTGATGGAGGAGTCTATTGATGTGGAATATATGGGAAGAACTGCAAGATTTATAGGCGACCATGGACTAAGTGAATTTAGAGCATTTGCTACTACGATGAAATGGTTGAAGCCTAGAAGTGATGAAGTGATTCCAAAGGAAGTGCGTGATGAGTGGATTGCTGTAGTAAATAAATATTTTCAGAACTCAAAAGTTCGTGTTTTTTTTGTAAACGATGATGGAGAGGACTATAGCTGTAAATACTTTTGATTTTTAGCCATGTTGAACAACTCTCGTTCTTGATTAAGATTATTATAGTTTGTTCAACTTTTTGTGTCTAATGTGATATGCTAACACCAAGGGTGGGGGTGGTAATTACAATTTCCATATAAATAGAGCTCCTTTTCAAAGTAATGATGTAATATCCAATATAATGAAAAAGATAGAACGAAGTATTATTAATAACTCTGTCTAATCAGCTTATTAGTTTATATGTATATCTTAGGATGGAGGAATACTATGTTTTTTTAAGGAGAAAATCGTAAATGAAACTTTTGGAAAATTAGTGTACGATTTAAATTGCCATAGCAATGTTACATATGAATTATAGAGAAAAACATATAATTTGAACTTCGAGTAGAAACTTCGAACAAAGAACATGAAATTCTTAAAATACAGGAGGAAGCATATAAAGAATTTCTTGCTAACATAAGTAAGGTGGAAGAAACCGTAAAAGCATATTATTTACATAATTATCATGAGTTTATTGAGGAGTATTATATTAGGTGTGGAACCTCATGGGCTTCCACACCTGCCAAAAGGCAATAGCTAGAAAAATTATAGATAGTTATGAGGAAGAAGGAAAAGATGCGATTAATGACAAGTTGCTTAATGTCATCCTATCTCCTATTACGGCAGAAGTAGATGGTAGCATTAATCTGCATCTATATGTAAATATTTCAGATAGTCATGGATTCTTAGTTGTTAACTGTCTCCTACTTGATTATAAAAATCATATGAGGTATCTTATATTTAGGTTGTATAAGTAAGTTGAACAATATTGTAATGTTATTCTGAAGAGAATCAAGAAAAAAGGCAAAATACAAGGAGGAGTAACGTACAAAAACGTAAAATGACGTGAGTTTAAAGTTACACACTAAAGGGTACTATTGTGAGATGTAATTAGGAAAGCACTTCTTTTGTATAGATACGGTGGGCCGTACCCTAAATAGAATATTAAAGGTTATTAAAGCAGTGAGATAGAGAGTGTCTGTTGATTTCATCAGCAGACATTTTTTATTACTTCCACACTATAGCAAGTTTTCAAAAGCACTTGACAGATTCTAGTGAAGAAAGTATAATTTTTTCTTGTGAATTTGAAAATGATTCTCATTTACAAAAATAACATAAGTAAGGAATAAATTATGGAATTAAAGATATTAGAACTTAGTTCATCTCATGCGTTTGGTGCGATGGAAGCTTCAGAAAAAGATTCATATATAACCGTAATCGACGAATACGAGTTCGCTACAACAGATTTATCTAGCTATAATGTGTTAGTGATTACGTATTTTGTGGATCAAGAGTATCTATA
>JAEZQN010000123.1 GCA_023441145.1 Bacillota bacterium | reverse complement strand
ACCTTATTCATCCCTGGATACATATAGGAATAGGCAAATCCTGTTCCCTTCTTCTCCTCATAGTATAGACGCAGTAGCTCCTTTTCAGTACAAACCATAGGAATTCCAGTTCCAACAATTATAGTTCCAATTAACCTGTCCGCTTTTAAGTCAATTCCTTCACTAAAGATACCACCCATGACACAAAAGCCTACCCTTGTTTTCACTGGTTCCTCTTCAAATTCCATAAGAAATTTTTCCCTCTCCTGCTCACTCATACGACTTCCTTGCACGAGTAGAGTAAAGGCCTCATCATTCTCCTGAAATCTTTCTAAAATCTGCTCCATATACTGATACGAAGGGAAGAAAACTAGATAATTTCCTATTTTCCCTTGAACAAAGTAGGTTATATACTCCGCTACCTTATCATACTCATTATTCGTTCTTCTCGTATACTTAGTACTGACATCCTCTGCTACTAAGATTCTTCGCTTCTTTGGGTCAAATACGGTTTCTGCATATATGGCATAATCCTCTTTTCGGCCTGCTAATTGCTCCTTGTAATAGGCAACAGGCAGTAAGGTAGCAGAAAAGAAGATGGCACTTCTCCCTTTTTCTAGACAGTTATTTAGATTAGTAGATGGATCCATACATTGTAGGGTTAGGGCAAATTCTCCCTTATCCATAAAGTCTGTATAGATTAGATACTTACTATCATAGATTTCATAAATCGCCATAAAATTGCTTACTTTGAAATAAAAATCTAATACTAGGTCTCTTTGCTCAAAGGCTTGGTTCTCTCGCAAAAATTCATACATTATGGTAGAAAGCTGCAACACCTGAAGAGCAAAGGTGTCGATATTGGTAAGTATCTGATAGGAATCTGATTCTCTTTTCCACTTTAATAACTCCCTGTTACATATCTCTAGCTGCTTTTCTAATCGTTTGCTTCTTCCCTTTATGATTCTTTTTACCTCTAGAAAATCCTCCTTTATTAACCTGGCACTATACATTTCTCTAGCTCGATCAACAAGATTATGAGCTTCATCTACCAAAAAGATATAGTCTGATTTTTTCTCGTTCATAAAAAACCTTTTTAGCTGAACTCTAGGGTCAAATACATAGTTATAATCACAAATAATTCCATCACACCACAGGGAGACATCTAAAGCCATTTCAAAAGGGCATACTTGATAAAGCTCTGCATACTTTTCAATGGTTTCTCTGCTTATCTCCACCTCATGATTAATCAAATCAAAGACCGCTTCATTGACACGGTCATAATGTCCCTTAGCTCTTGGGCATTCCTCTGGATTACAGGAAACCTTTTCATGAATGCAGATTTTCTCTTTTGCTGTTAAGGTCACAACCTTTAACTTAGCAGCATTTGTTTTTAAAATACTAAAGGTTTCCTCTGCCACTGTTCTTGTTATGGTCTTGGCCGTCAAATAAAATATTTTCTCCACTAAGCCTTCTCCCATAGCTTTTACTGCTGGGAAAACAGTAGAAATTGTCTTACCTACTCCAGTAGGAGCCTCCAGATAAAGACGTTTTTCTCTAAGAATGGTCTGATAGACTCCCGTCACTAGCTTCTTTTGACCTTTCCGATAGGAAAATGGAAAATCAATTGCTTTTATGGAGGCATCTCTCTCTTTCTTCCACTCTATCTCCATATGCGCCCATTTCGCATACTCCGTAATTAACCAGCGAAACCAGCTCTCTAACTCTGTCATTTCATAGGAGTACTCAAAGTATTTTGTAAGCTCTGTTTCTATGTTAGCGTAGGTCATTCTAACCCCGACTTTTTTCTCATCTAGCTTCTTACCATAGAGGAAAGCATAACATTTTGCTTGAGCAAGATGTACCTCAAAGGGTTCCTCTATAAGATTGAGATCCATATAAATTCCTTTTATCTCATCAATATATACCCCAGGCTTATCCTCTTTCTCTTCTACCAGCAGAACACCATCGGCTCTTCCCTCTACACTAATGAGTAACTCCTTCCCCTCATAGGTAACCGGTATATCCATGGCAAGAGGATATTCCGCTGTATAATTGGAACCCATTCTCTTCTGCAGCTTACGATGAAGCTTGCTCCCTTTTGCCATAGCATCCTTATCTGCCACTCCTATAGAAGAGGTATTAATATCTCCACCACGCATGATAAATTCCACAAGGCTACGGACAGAGATCTTAACCTGATAACTCTTATCTGTATTCGTTTTTTTGCTATCTACCTGTTCCATAAGGTACCCCTTTATCTATTCTTGCCCATATTATAACCTATTTTATAGTACAAAATGAGCTGTTGCAATAAATATGCAACAGCCCTAAAAAATCATTTATTATAAATATGTGGTAAAACTATCGTCGTCATCACCATATAAGCCATTTTCATAGCCTTTAGTCCAATCAATATTGTTAGGCCTCTTTGTCTTAGGCTGTGGACGATTTGGTCTTTCCTTCTTACTCTCTTGAGTTTTCTTCTGCATTGCTTTCTTTTCTTTTTCTAGACGTTTTGCAGCAACGAATTTGTCCGGTTGCACCTCTTTATCCTTAGAAGAGGACTTGGTCATTCTCTGGTCTTTACCACTGCCTTTAGAGTATTTGTTTGTCTCGTTGTCTTCGTCCTTGCCGTAACCACCGCCATACCTACTGTCCATTCCTTTGTTAAAACTATTGTAGGAACCTGGTTTTTTATCCCGATTAAAAGGTCTTTGAGCACCATCTTTATTATAGGGCTTGTCACTCCTATTAAATGGTCGATCTCCTCTGTTAAAGGATTTTTCACCATTTTCTCCAGCCCTCTCGGTTCTAGTATAGCCCCTATCAGTTTTGTTGAAAGGCTTACCACTCTTTTCATATGGCCGATCGCTTTTGTTGTAAGGACGGTCGCTTTTGTTATAAGGACGGTTACTTCTATTGTCAGTCCTACTCTGAGAAGCATTATCTCTGCTATTTTTATACTCTCTGCGCCCGCTGTCATTTGGTCTGCTATCATTAGCATTGGTTGTAACCACGAATGTTCTCCTCTCTCATTTTATAAAGATTTACACTTTTTAATTTTATGCTATTTTAATATATTGTCAATATATTTTTCTATATTTATGTCGGCAATTGGTGACATTTCTTTATGGCTTAACCACAATTTTATCATCTTTCTAGGTTATACCTTGCAATTTATACTAGAATCTGATACATTCATACTATGTGATAGAGATAATTGTACTTGATAATCAGGGTGTCGATAACCCATGACTATAATACCTGTGTTTTCTTGAGGTAATGTATTCTATCATAATCTATGAAATTGAGGTAAATATCATGAGCGAAAATAATAATTTTGAATACGGTCTACAAGATGAAGATGATATGACCGTAACCCTGACACTGGATGATGATACAGAATTAGAGTGCGCAGTAGTTGCTATATTCCCTGTCAAAGACAGAGATTACATTGCATTGCTTCCACTAAATGACGAGTCTGAAGAGGTATTCTTGTATCGTTTTAAACACACTTCCGATGATGACTTAGAATTAGAAAATATTGAAGACGATGAAGAATTTGAACTAGTTGCTGATGCTTATGATGAATTAGTAGATGATGAAGAATTCGATTCAATGGTAGAAGGCGACGAAGAATAAAGAATTAAAGGTCGTATATGACATGTTTGTTATATGCGACCTTTTTTGTTACATAGGAAATTGCTTCACAAGCAAAACTCTTTGTTTATTAATTACAGCTGTATTAATTGATTATTTAAACAGTAATTGATATCTAGGAGACGTTCTCCCTCCATCTTTTTAAATCTTACCCAAAGCTTCCCTTCCTGCTTCTTTACAATAACGCCTTCCCCATAGTTTT
>JAEZQN010000098.1 GCA_023441145.1 Bacillota bacterium | reverse complement strand
TCCATTCTACTCTTGGATTTTCCGGAACCTTTGGACTATAGATAAGCTCCAAATTCATCTTATTACTAGCAGTATTCGTCTTATCTATCGTTACATCATAGTCTGTCTTACCAAAACTAATCGTTGTGCTTTTTACAACAGTGATATTACATACTGCTAAATCCATACCATCGTTCATATCACGTAGTACTATGGTAGCTCGACCTTCACGTACACCAAGTATACCTACAGACTTATAATTAGAATCATCATTATTTACAATCTGAATTGGTGAGTTGGATGGATTATTAGTCACATTTACCCATTTTACATTTATATCACTTTCTGTATTTACATTGTCAGGATAGGTCGCATTAATGGTAAATTGTTGATCAATCATTAACTCTTTCTCTGTTATATCAAGAGTTGCACTAATTTTCTTCCATACAATAACATTGGTAGTCAGCTTTCTACGAATACCATTCTCATAGTAAATAATACAGTCTACTGTAGTAGTTCCTTCCTTGACACCAGTAATATCTGTAGTCTTTGGAGTATTGGAAAATACAGTGGCAATGGATTCATTATTGGATTTGAACACATATTCATAGACCACTCCGTATTGGCTAGGATCATATCCATAATCACTTACTGAGATTCGCTCAGTTCCGCCCTTTTTAATACGAACAGTTTTGTCCTGAACGGTATAAGGATTAACTAAAATATTTACTGTTAACACATTATTGGTAAAGGAATTATCCGTAGGAAGATTAGAACCCGCTTTCTTCTTAAACTGAACCTTAGCTAAGCCTTCTTTGTCAAATGTAATAGTTCCATTTAACTTGTTATAATCACAATTTATTACAGTAATATCAAAGTTTGCTGCTACATCAAATATGTTACTGATTCTATATAAATCCCAGACATCATTTACCAGTACATAATCAAAATCAGTTAATTCATCAATATCAACATACTCTGTAATAGTAGCTTTACTTGGTTTATAATTAGCTGCTGTCATAACATTAATATTAACGTCTTTTGTATAGATAGGATAAACCTCTACGGTATAACTGCCGGATTTACAATCAATGGCTGCAGTTCCATCTACAGTGCTAGGAGTGATCGTTACCAAAGGAGATGTTTTTCCAGTATAGGTGTTAACTAATACTTCATTGGTATCTGCATTCTTTACTATCCAGGCAAACTCAGATGCATTTCGAGATGTAATTTCTTCATCGGTTGATATGTAATCAGATATATTAGTATGAAGAACCTCTGGATTAGATAGGGTAACAGCATTGGATGTAGTTCCATCGTCCTTTTTAAATTTAGGTTTTACTACAACATAGATATAATCTTCTTGTAACTTATTTTTACTATCTAAATCATAAGTCTGCACTAAAATCTTTGCTATACCAGGTTGAAGACCCGTTACTTTACCGGAATTATCGATTGTAGCGATATCTTTATTTAAAGAAGTCCAGCTAAGATCCTGTGCTTGAGCCTGACCAATTTTCAAACTAAAATTAAAACTCTCTCCTACATCAATAATCAAACTACCACAGTCTTCTGGATCCTCATCAAACAAGTGATGAATCTTACCTACATTATCTAGTGTAGTCTCATAATCATTAATAGCAAGTCTTACGGTAAAAATACATTCTGCAGAGAATATTTGCTTTTCGTCTCCATTACCCGTTGGACGAGAAATTTCAGCCCAAACCTTAGAGGTACCTGGCTTTAAACAGTTAATTTTAGCAGAAGTCTTATTCCCAGTACTTTCTACTGACAACACAGTACTATCTTCTACCTTCCATTCAATGGTATCAGTGTCAAACAAACCAGAATCACTATTTAGATGGACTACCATAGATGTTTGCTCAATTGTATACTCTGTAATAGGTATCTTAGTCGTGCTATCAGCGGAGTTAATATAGTAGATATAGAAACCTTGCGTTTCAGCCATTACTGCATTGTGAATAAAGAATGCTCCACCAATGATTAATGCAACACAAAGCATCACTATAAGTTTAAACCGTCTCCTTACTTGTTCTTTCATAAAAAACCTCCTCTATATTAACTGTCATTATGTAAAACACAAGAACTGTTATTATTCTAATATTATATCGAACAAAAAATATGAAATATAAAGACCTATTTTAGTATTTTTTATGACATTATTATGTCAGATGCACCATATATAGTGTCTTTTTGTGATATTCAATTTCTAAACCCATTTGTAACTTCCCTAATTTCTTTACATATAGTATAGAAAGGAGGTGCCATATGTCATTTTCATTTGATTTTGCTATTATCGGTGGAGATAATCGGCAACTATTCTTAGCAGACCTTTTGTCACAGAAAAATGTCAAGGTTTGTTATTATGGTTTAAGTCCTTGTAATCTCCCAGGCAAGTATTTACCTGGTTTTATGAATGAGACTATTACCGCTACCTCTTCCCTAAAGGAGGCCCTAGAAAGCTCAAAATATATCATTGGTCCTACTCCATTTTGTAAAGATAAAATATATATTACTTCTTCTTCTACCCTTGGCATACTAGTGGACGATTTTCTCTCCTTTTGCTTACCTGAGCAAACGATATATGCAGGAGCTATCCCTAAGCATATTATGGAAACTGCTAAGAAAAAAGGACTTAAAATGATTGATATAATGGAATGGGAACATGTTTCTATGCTAAACGGAGTTGCAACTGCAGAAGGTGCAATCTGTGAGGCAATACGAAACAGTGTGATAAATCTTCAAGGAAGTAAGGTTCTAGTACTCGGTTTTGGTAAATGTGGTCAGATTTTAGCTAAAAAGTTAGCTGCATTAGATGCAAAGGTAACTGTTTCAGTAAGAAAATATGATGTGTTATCCATGGCTTTAGCTTATGGCTATCATGGATTTTTATTAGATGAACTAAAAGACTATATTTCGGACTTTGATTTTATATTCAATACCATCCCATCTATGGTGTTGGGAAAAAATATGCTAATACTGATTAAAAAGGAAACTGCAATAATTGATATTGCCTCAAGTCCTGGTGGTGTAGATTACAACTATGCAGGGGATCACTGCTATAATGCAGGATTGTACCTAGGACTTCCTGGCATTATGTCACCTAAGTCATCCGCAAAAATACAACTAGATGCTATATTAAATGATTGTTATAAATAGAGGATGTGAAATGATGCTACTAGAAGGAACCACTATTGGGTTTGCGTTAACTGGTTCTTTTTGCACTTATAAAGCTGTTTTTGAACAAATGGAATTATTAGTAAAGGAAGGTGCTAAGGTTCATCCTATTTTTTCAAAGTCTGCCCAAACATTTGACACTAGATTTGGAAAGGCAGCTGATTTTATTAAAAGGGCAAAAGATATTACTGGTAACGAACCTATCATGACTATACCAGATGCTGAGCCTATCGGCCCCAAAGCCTACCTGGATATATTGTTAATTGCACCATGCACTGGTAATACAGCTGCAAAATTAGCCAATGGCATTACAGATTCCGCAGTACTCATGGCTGCCAAAGCACACATTCGCAATAATAAGCCTGTTGTTTTAGCGATTGCCACAAACGATGGTCTAGGAATGAATATGAAAAATATTGGCTTACTAATTAATACGAAGAACTTATTCGTGGTACCATTTGGTCAGGATGACTGTGTAAAGAAGCCAAACTCTTTGATTGCTCATATGGATTTGATTCCTTCTACTATTGCACTGGCGCTAGAAGGGAAACAACTGCAGCCAATACTGTTAGAATATGATAAATAAAACTATAAGCAACAAAGTAACCCCCTTTTGTTTGAGCGCATGATATGTACCCCTTTACTGTTTTGTCCAGTAAAGGGGGTACATATCAATTCCATCGCTAGCGAAAGGGGGGTTTCTTGCTCTCCCATTGACATTAAAAGCCTCATGTTTTACGATTCTTTATATACTGTTTTATGATTAATGTTTGTAGCGGAGGAAAGTATGAAAAAAATAATTGAAGCCAAAAACGTATGTAAAAAATATCAGGTTGGCTCAACAGAAATTAATGCAATAAATGATATGTGCTTTGAAATTAATGAAGGTGAATTTGTTGTCATCCTTGGTCCAAGTGGTTCAGGTAAAACCACCCTACTAAACCTAGTAGGTGGCATGGATACACTGACCACAGGTGAATTGCTTATAGATGGTGAAAACATTGGAACTCATTCTAAGAAACAGCTCACAGTGTATAGACGACTGTCTGTGGGATTTGTCTTTCAATTCTATAATCTAATGCCTAATTTAACAGCACTAGAAAATGTAGAGCTAGCAACAGAATTATGTAAGGATGCTTTGTCTCCTGCAGAGATATTAAGAGAAGTAGGTCTTGAAGATCGGTTGAATAATTTTCCAGCCCAGCTTTCTGGGGGAGAGCAACAACGTGTTTCAATTGCAAGAGCCCTTGCAAAAAACCCTAAAATTCTTCTTTGTGATGAGCCTACAGGAGCCCTTGATTATACTACTGGAAAGACAATCTTAAAATTACTACATGATATGTGCCGTAAGAATAACAAAACTGTTGTTATTGTAACTCATAATACTGCGTTAAAGGAAATGGCTGATAAAGTAATAACTATAAAAAACGGAACAGCTATTAAACACGAAATGATTGATAGCCCAAAAAGTATTGAGGAGATTGAATGGTAATGAAAACATATTTTAAGAGTATAGCTCGAAGTGTAAAGAGTAACTTAGCTAAATTCATCTCCCTTACCGCCATTATGCTCCTAGGAATCGCCTTTGTATCTGGGCTTGGGACATTAATTCCCACCATCAAGGATTCCTTTAACGTAAGGATGAACGAAGAAGCATTTCCAGATATTATTTTAAAGGCTACGTCGGAGTATGGATTTACCAAGGAACAGATTGAAAAAATCAATGAACTTGATTATGTAGAGCTGACCAATGAACTATCAACAATTGATTCTTCCCAAAATAATGTCCCAACTAGAATTTATGTATACGATAATTTTGATACTGAGTTAAATAAACTAGAAATTGAAGGACGACTGCCAAGTTCCCAAGGCGAAATATTGGTGGAACGTTATAACAATGAAAGTATTGATTTCAAAATCAATGATGAAATTAGTATGTTTGGAATGGAATGTCGTGTGGTAGGTATTGTTTCTAATCCACTTATATTCGAGCGTACGGGAGAACCTAGTATACTAGATGGTAGCTATTTAGAACAAATCATTTACTTTGACAAGGATTACTTCTCTAGTAATCTCCCTATTACAGATTTATATATAAAACTTAACATTACATCAGAACGAAATTATTTCACAGAGAGCTATCTAAGTGAAGTACAAGCTTCTCTTAAGAAACTTAAAAGTGAATTCGGTGAATCATTTCATTATCTGACCATAGAGGATAATAAAAGTTACCTAGTCTTTGATTCCTATTGTGAAAAAGTAACTGCAATCACCTTATTCTTTCCTGCCTTTTTTATTGCGGTTGCTGCTCTTGTTGTTATGACTACTATGACACGTATGATTGAAGAAGAACGTTTGCAGATTGGTTGTTTAAAATCTCTTGGATTTACAGATACCAAAATCACGCTTAAGTATATTTTACTTGTATCGATGTGCTGTATTATCGCTCTTGTTTTAGGGCTTCTTTTAGGATTAGCGATACTTCCTCGTGTGATATATCCAGCATTTAATATTTTGTTCTTTATGCCTCAAAGGAGTAATATGTTATACCTACTGCCAGGTATCCTCTCTTTTACCTTGATGAGTGTGGTAGTTCTATTAGTAACAGTTACTGTATGTATCAATAGATTGAAAGAACAGCCAGCTGCCTTACTAAATGGAAAAGCTCCAGAGGCAGGAAAAACCATAATTCTTGAGAAATGTAACTTTCTTTGGAGTAAATTATCCTTTAAATATAAATCAAGTATCCGCAATATCTTTCGCTATAAGAAGCATTTAATTATGACTATCCTATCCGTTGCTGGTTCTACTGCACTTGCTTTTGCAGGCTTTGGTCTTATCAATGTAGCTAACTCATTATCTGGAGGATCTTTTGCAGGACTCATGGATTCTGTAAAACCTATATCCATTGTAGTCATCCTGTTTGCATTGCTACTATGTGGATTTGTTATTTATAATCTCACTAATCTTAATATTGGGGAAAGAAAAAAAGAGATTGCAACCCTAGGAGTTTTGGGTTACCACGAAAACGAGATTCTTGGATATGTTTATCGTGAAATTGTAATGATGAGTGTTGTGGGAGATATCCTTGGAATCGGCTTAGGTTGTGTCATGATAGATGGAATCCTACGTTATTTAGAATTTGGAAACATTACAGATGTTAACTGGTATTCCTATGTTCTAGCTTTTGTACTTGTCATTGTATTTGTCTCCTTAACCAACTTAATTCAATCACCAAAGATCAAAAATATTGAGATGACTTCTTCACTAAAATCAAACGACTAAGTGGTGGACAATTTATTAGAGTTTTCAACAGACTAAAAAGTCCCTAAAAAGGGACTTTTTTAGATGTTATCTACTTATGCATATTAACAGTTATCTTAACCAAACACTATGTAACTTTTATTGCTTAGAAAATGGATTGCTTTTATGTATCCAATCAGCTTTCTTTGGAACATCAATATAAGATTTTATTACGTTTCCACAGTTCATACAAACATCAATATATATTGGGGCACAATGCAATATATTTATACCGATTTTTTTCTTTTTCATTAAATATTGGGGACCTACTTTCCCACCATAAAAGGAATTAGTGATTGGCAACCTTGTTTTTATGTTATGCTCATGACATATTGGGCACTCTATATCTGACAAAATTTCACATTTATTAGAATAATTATTTCGTTCCCTTTTCATAGACAATACTAAACTAGCTAATAGAAACGAAACAAATATTACATTTACAACACCAAACACTATAAATAAATACCACATTTTATTCTCCCCCTCATTAAATACTATTCTTTATACTGATTTTAGTATATCACAGAATTCCATTATATTCCAGCACTTTGTAACATGCTGATATCATTCAGTACCTCAACATTATGTTCCTTTTTACAATGCTCAATAAACATAAAAAAGCCACCTTTCATCACAAATTAACTTCTGTTAATCTACTTTGGAAAGTGGCTTATATTCACAGTAAAAAACACCATAGTCTACACTATGCTTTTGTTAACATGTAACATCATGGTCTATGATAATTCCTAATTACTCTTCTTCATCTGGCTCATCCCAGTTGTGCCATACGTTTTGTACATCGTCATCATCATCAAGAAGATCTAAGGTTTTTCTAAAGAACTTGATATCCTTTTCGTCTGTAAGTTCAGCCCAAGTAGATGGAATCATCGTAACTTCAGCTTGTGCCATAGGGATGCTTTCATTTTCAAGCTTTTCTCTCACTTCAGAGAACATGGCTGGATCTGTTAAAATCTCAAAGCTATCGTCTTCCTCTGCAAAATCCTCTGCACCAGCATCTAATGAAATCATCATTAAGTCATCTGCGTCCATATCACATTCTTCTTTGGCCACAATGATTTGTCCCTTTTTCTCGAACATAAAGGATACACAGCCTGGAGTACCAACGTTACCATTTCCTTTTGTAAACGCGTTACGTACGTTAGAAGCTGTTCTATTCTTATTGTCTGTTAAGGTTTCTACAATAACAGCAATACCATTAGGGCCATAGCCTTCATAGGTTACTGTCTCGTAATTTGCGGCATTGGCATCACCAGCAGCCTTTTTAATACTACGATCGATGGTATCGTTAGGCATATTGTTGGATTTTGCTTTTGCAATGATATCCTTAAGCTTGCTATTGTTGTTTGGATCTGGACCACCCTCTTTTACCGCTACGGCAATTTCACGTCCAATTTTAGTAAATATTTTTCCTTTTGCTGAATCATTTTTCTCTTTTTTATGTTTTATATTTGCAAATTTGGAATGTCCTGACATACTCATTCTCCTTTTTATGTTAAACTATTACGAATACACTAAACGGTATATATTCTAACACTCTCTACTTCGTCTGACAAGAGTTACTTACTTATCATTTTTTATTGTTCACAAGCTTTGTAATCTTATCCATTACATATTCTGTTTCTTCCAAAGACTTAATGGCACACATAATCGTGTCATCTCCTGCAATACAACCAACCACTCCATTAATATGAAGGTGATCTATTGCTGCCGCTACTGCCATAGCCATTCCTGCCACTGTCTTTATCACTACAATATTCATGGCCATATCCATGGAAACATAGCCATCCTTTAGTACTCTAACATACTTATCATACATTCCAGACTCTTGATTCTGTAATACAATGTACTTTTGTTTTCCCAAATTGGTTGAAACCTTAGTCAGCTTTAACTCTCTAATATCTCTAGATATAGTAGCTTGGGTTACATTATAACCTGCAGAATTTAAGAGGTCTGCCAGCTCTTCCTGGGTTTCAATATCGTTTTTATTGATTAATTCAATAATTTTCGACTGTCTTCCAACTTTCATTATTTGCTTCCTCCTTTTAAAATCTTAGTTTGAACTAGTTCAAAGAAGCTTGTATCAGTTGCTTTAACCAATGTCGTTACTTCTTTTGCACGTTTTATTTCAATCCGCTCGCCACTTACCAATGATGTTATAAGTCTTCCATCAAAGATAGCATTTGCTTCATCATCAACTGTTTCCTTGCTTTTTCCTAGTTCTAACACAACTTTATCATTAGGAGAAACCATGATACATCGATTATTTAGCGTATGAGGACAGATAGCAGTTATCATCATTCCTTCCATCTCAGGAAATACTATTGGGCCGCCGGCTGAAAGATTATAGCCAGTGGATCCTGTAGCAGTTGAAACGACGATACCATCACAGATATAAGTGTCCACTAACTTATCATTAATATATACCTTAATCATAATGATACGACAGTGGCCTCTTTTACTAATTACAATATCATTTAGTGCATAGCCATTGTAATGGTTTGGGATATTTCCACTTAACATCATTCTTTTTTCCAAGTAGTAATCATCTTTAAAGATACGATTCAATACTGGAATTACATTGTTTCTTTCCACCTCAGTAAGAAATCCAAGGGTACCTAGATTTACTCCTAGAATGGGAATACTATGATGTATAAGATCATTAGCTGCTTGAATCAGGGTTCCGTCTCCCCCTAATACAATAACACAATCTGTATCTGGTTCAATGACAGAGACATCTGTATAAGGGTCGTATTCATATACATGATCCTTAGCCTCTTTTGCAATGCTACAAATCTTATTCTGACTTTCCAAATACTCTTTAATTGTATTAGTAAAGATATAATCTGGATCTTTATCACTATTGGTGATTATACAAAATTTGTTCATCTGCTGCCCCCTTGTAGATTGGTTTCACTATAGGTCCCCATGAGCTTTTTCTACAATCTCTTTTATCATTTCTTGGCTATAAATTATTTCTCGGTCATCCTGCCCATTTTTAATGTGTAGTAA
>JAEZQN010000083.1 GCA_023441145.1 Bacillota bacterium | reverse complement strand
AATCATTCACGTCTAGTTCTCTAGAACCATCCACTACATATAAAATCAAATCAGCGTCCTTGGCTACCTTCTTTGCTCGGTCTACACCAATTTGCTCTACAATATCCTCTGTTGAACGAATTCCTGCTGTATCAATGATATTTAATACAACACCATTTAACTGGATCATTTCTTCTAACGTATCTCTAGTAGTTCCTGCAATATCAGTAACAATAGCACGATCCTCACCAACCAACACATTGAGTAGAGAAGATTTTCCTGCATTGGGTTTCCCCACTATTACAGTCTGAATTCCTTCTCTTATAATCTTTCCATTGTCTGCAGTATCTAACAACCTTTGGATTCTGTCAGTTATAGTACTACAATGTTCCACTAATGTGTCATGATAACTATCTATATCAATGTGTTCTGGATCATCTAAGGCTGACTCAATATAAGCAATATCATAAATAATAGCATCTCTTATGTCCTTAACACGTTCTAATATTCCACCTTTAAGTTGCTTTAATGAGCTTGATAAAGCGTACTCACTTTTCGCATGTATAATATCAATAACCGCTTCGGCCTGAGAAAGGTCGATGCGTCCATTTAAAAATGCTCGTTTGGTAAACTCGCCTGGTTCTGCAAGACGAGCACCGTATTTCACTACTGTGTGCAAAATACGTCTAGTGACAACTACGCCACCATGACAATTGATTTCTACCACATCTTCTCTTGTATAAGTGGAAGGTGCTTTCATAATAGAAACCATTACTTCATCTATCACCTCATCGCCATCCTTTATAAATCCATAATGAATGGTATGAGAATTCTCCTCAGACAATTTCTTTTTTCCTGATTTGGAGGTATATATTTTATCTATTATCTCTAATGCCTCACTACCACTTATTCTAATAATACTTAAACCAGCATTACTTAATGCGGTAGCAATTGCAGCTATTGTATCTGTCTTCACAAATACCGTCCCTTCTTATAACAAACATTATAATCATAAAAAGACGAAGAAAGGATTACAAAAAGCATCGGGTAATCCATCCTCCGTCCCTGTTAACTAGTCTACAACAGTATTAACATTTTTCTTATCTCTATAACCGTGGTTATAGGATTTATTGTAATGATAATTAGATTTATAAGGCTTAACAGCACTTTTCTTTAACGTAATAACTACTTTACGATAAGGTTCTTCCCCTTCACTATGAGTCTCAACATATTTATCATTCTGAAGAGTAGAATGAATAATACGTCTTTCATAAGGGTTCATAGGTTCAAGCACAACCTGTTTTCTAGTTCTTTTCACCTTATAAGCAATGTTTTTTGCTAAGCTTTCTAAGGTCTCGCGACGTCTCTCACGATAATTCTCAGTATCTAGCTTTACCTTAAGGTAACTATCACTTTCCTTATTAATAACTAAGCTAGTCAAATATTGAAGTGAATCTAAAGTCTGTCCACGTTTACCAATTAATATCCCCATATCGTCACCAGACAGATTAATTTGGACTATTCCCTCTTCGTCGTTTACTTCAACCTCTATCTTTGCTTGAATGTTCATGGCTTTTAAGATTTTCTCTAAGAAGCTTGTTGCAACACCTTTTACTGTTTTCTTAGTGCGAACTTTGATCTTCGCAGGCTTACTAAAAAGCCCTAAAATACCGTTGCTTTCTTTCTCAATGATTTCCCACTCAACATTGTCGCTTGTGGTACCTAATTTTATAAGAGCTTCTGTAAGAGCATCATCCACTGTTTTTGCTGTAAATTCAACCCAATCCATCATTGTTTTACTTGTCTCCCTTCTCTCCATTCTTCCTAGCAAGAAGATTGGCATTTGCTGATATACTGCCAGCCTTATACGATACATCACTTCGTTTGTAATCAGAAGGTTCTCCCTTTTTCTTGTTGACGATTGTTTTGTCAGCAACGGAAGCATTTATTGCACTTGTTCTCTGCTTTGTAATTTCCTCATAACTAACAGGCTTTTCACCTCGTCTAGCTCGTTTCTTATTTTGCTTATCCAGATTCTTCTTAATAAGCTCTTCTACATCAAGTTTCTTCATATATGCATTTACAAGAATTTGCTGAACAATACGATATACACTACCAGCAATCCAGTATAAACCTACACCGATAGGAAGAATAATACAGAATACACCTGACATAATAGGCATTATCATATTCATGCTCTTAAATGCAGAAGCACCCGGCGCATCAGGATCTGTATTAGTCTGAGGCATCAATTTTGTCTGTAGAAATTGTGAACCTGCTGCTAAAATAGGAATAATAACTGCAGGAGACATCAAGTTAGGAGTTTCTACTACGCTTAACCCTAAGAAGCTGTTAATAGAACTAGAAGCAGCTTGAGTATCGTTGATAGCCTGCATGATACTTGCATTATCTGCTACACCTTTAATTTGCCTTAAAGCTTCCCAGCCAGTTGTCTTCAACTGAGATAAAACATCAATCAGATTGTTCACAACATTAGTTGTATCAGCTTGAACACCAGTCTCTAAATATCTTTGCCACTCAGTAGCAGGAATCTTTAACCCTTGATTTAATTTAATTGTGCTAGTATCAATTAAATCTTGTATACTGGTGCCAATTCCTTTAACTCCTGTTAATTGATTAGCCAATCCTTCATAAGTATCTTGGAATATATCTACGTAACCTGGTAAATGATAGATTACTCGATATAGTGCAAACATAAGTGGTAATTGAACTAACATAGGTAAGCAACCTGCAGTCGGTGAAGTACCGAACTTACGATAAACAGCACTAGTTTCCTCTTGCTGTTTACGCATGGAAGCTTCATCTTTTTTTCCTTTATATTTTCTTTGAATAGCACTCAATTCAGGTGCCATAGTTGTCTGTAATTTTTGGAACTTGCTTTGCTTAAGTGTTAATGGAAGCATAAGGGTATATGCAATGAACGTAAATAAGATAATAGTAAGACCTGTGTTTTGAATATCAAATAAATTAAGGAATTCTGCTAAAATATTCAGAATCCAACCAAGCACCTTGGCTATTGGTCCTAAAATCCCCTCATGCTGTGTTAAAAATACAAGTGACAATTCTTTTTCCTCCTTAAAGAGTTCTCAATCATTAGTTTATTTGAAATAGTGTTTAAGTTTAAGGCACAGGGTCATATCCACCTTCATGAAAAGGATGACATCGTAGAACCCTTTTAATAGCTAAATATGTCCCTTTTACTGCCCCATACTTTTGCAAAGCCTGCAATGCATACTCTGAACACGTTGGTGTAAAGATACATGTGGGCCTTCTCTTTAATGGAGAAATAAATTTTCTATAGAATTTCACTAATAATATCAAAAATCGTCTCATCACGATTCAATCATCTCTTTTACTATTTTATGAATATTTGCTACATGCAGTAAAGCACTTTCAATTTGTTTATACTGCTTGTCCTTGGCAGCTACTCTCGCTACCACGACGATATCATATCCAATGGAAAATTTATTTTCATTTAATCGGAAGCTTTCCCGTATCAGACGGGTTATTCTATGTCGAACAACACTATTTCCTACTTTTTTACTAACGGATATTCCAAGTCTATTAATCTCTAGCTGATTCTCCAGCTTATACATAACAAGATAACGGTTGGCGTAGGATACACCATTCTTATAGACTCTTAAAAATTGTTTTGAATTTTTTAATGATTCTGACAAGTTCAAAATCACCCTTTCACATAGGATCTAGTCCTAGGCATAATCTTCTAATAGAAGAAAAGGTCACAAACCTGCGACCTATGCTGATAAAGATTTTCTACCTTTTGCTCTTCTATTTGCTAAAACTTTTCTACCATTCTTAGTAGCCATTCTAGCTCTAAATCCGTGAACTTTTGCTCTAGATCTTTTCTTAGGTTGGAATGTCATTTTCATGTGTTAACACCTCCTCAATTCACTTTACTAACTACTATAGTAAGCATATTTGTTCTATTTTAATAGTTGGAATATCACGTTATATTATATAAGTATTGGGGGATATCGTCAAGTGAATATTTTTTCTTAATAAGGAAAATACTCCACTCTAAAAGGAGTATTTCTATTAGTCCACACGTAATACACAATTTTTTTTATAATTTTAAGTATTCACAACGAGTATTTTAAAGTTATCCACAAATTGTTGATAAATTGTGGATAACACCTTAATATTTTGTTAATTGTATCAACAACACTCCTAATTTGTCTAGAATTTATTCGTATTTGCAATGTTGTTTATAATTTTAATACTTTATTAACATCATTGTGAATTTAACAATATTATTCTGTTGATAACTCGTGGATTCTATGGTATAACTCTTAAGTGCTACTCAGTTATCCACAATATGGACAGGGTGTTGATAGTTGATATTCTGTATAACTTTCATCCCTTTATGCATAGTTTTTCTCATATTTTTAGTTTTTTTAAGAAGATATCCACAACACAAGGGAAGTTCGTATTGAAAATTAAATTGATATGGGGTAAACTAATAATTAGAAAATTTTATAATTAGGGGGATTATGATGAAAAACATAATTCAAGAGAAATGGAGTGAGATTTTAGAAGCTCTTAAGATTGAGCATTCTATTTCAGATGTTTCATTCCGAACCTGGTTACTACCCTTAAAGGTGTATACCGTTGATAATAATAAAGTAACAATTTTAATAGATGACGTTGTATTAGGCTCTGGGAGTATCGACTTTATTAGTCGGAAATATGGCCTCCCATTGAAAGTTGCCATTGAAGAGGTTACTGGCCAAAGTTTTGACGTCTCTTTTATTTCTTCTACCCAGGCTCAAAAAGAAGAAATTCATAGTGATGTAAAAAAAACTGAAAGCCCTACCTCTACAAATAAACATCCATTTTTAAATCCCCGGTATACCTTTGATACCTTTGTAGTTGGTACCAACAATAACTTAGCACATGCTGCCTCCTTAGCCGTTGCTGAATCCCCAGCGGAAGTATACAATCCTCTCTTTATATATGGAGGCGTTGGTCTTGGAAAGACCCACTTAATGCACTCAATTGCCCATTTCATCTTAGACCACAACCCAAATAGCAAAGTTTTATATGTAACTAGTGAAACCTTTACCAATGAGCTCATTGACTCTATTCGTAATAGAAATGAAAACTCCTCAACAGCAGAGTTTCGCCAAAAATATCGTAACATCGACGTTCTTTTAATCGATGATATTCAGTTTATTATAGGAAAGGAAAGTACCCAGGAAGAATTCTTCCATACTTTCAATGCTCTTCATGAATCTAAGAAGCAGATTATTATTTCCTCCGATAAGCCTCCAAAGGATATTGAAACCTTAGAAGAAAGACTTCGCTCCCGTTTTGAATGGGGGTTAACTGTTGATATTCAACAACCAGATTATGAAACAAGAATGGCTATTCTTAAGAAAAAGGAAGAGTTAGATGGACTTCAGATTGATGATGAAGTTATGAAATACATTGCTACTAATGTCAAATCTAACATTCGTGAACTAGAAGGAGCCTTAACTAAGATTGTTGCTCTCTCAAGACTGAAAAACAGAGAAGTTAACGTTGAATTAGCAGAAGAAGCTCTTAAAGATCTGATTTCACCAAACAATCAAAAGGATATTACACCTGAACTGATTGTTGAAATCGTTGCTGAGCACTTTAATATTACTCCAGCAGAAATCCTGTCAACTAAGAAGAGCCGTAACATTGCCTTCCCAAGACAGGTTACTATGTATTTATGCCGAAAACTAACGGATATCTCACTTAATGATATCGGTAAGAAGCTAGGCAATCGTGATCACACAACTGTACTTCACGGTATCAATAAAATTGAAAACGACATTAGCCAAGATGGTGCATTAGAGAATACCATCTCTGTTTTGAGTAAGAAAATTTGTCCACAATAGTTATACACAATGTGAAGTTGATAAAACGTTGATAGGATGTTAGTGTCCTGTTAACATTTTTTCGTGTAAAATTTGACTGTTAATAACTTTTAAAATTTTCACAGATTTTTTTGAAGTTATTCACATACTTGTTAAATGGATTTTTGTCAGTGTTCTAGAGGGTTTTGAGACTTATTCACAAATTCACACCCCCTAATACTACTGCTGCTATTATTTAATTATATATTTCATGAAAAAAACCACGAAGGGAGTTATACACACATGAAAATCATTTCTCCAAAATCTAATCTGCTAAATGGTATTAATATCGTATTAAAAGCAGTATCCAACAAATCTACTATGCCTATCCTAGAATGTTTGGTTATAGAAGCAACTTCTTCTTATATCAAATTAATAGGTAATGATATGGAGCTTGGTATTGAGACCTTAGTAGAGGGACAGGTTATAGAGGAAGGTACTGTTGCTATTAATGCAAAGGTTTTTTCCGAGATTATACGTAAACTTCCTGATAATGATGTTACCATTGATGTAGATAATAATTTCCGTACCGAGATTACTTGTAGTAAAGCGAAATTTAATATTGCTGGTAAATCTTCAGATGAATTTCCTTTCCTTCCAGTAGTAGAGAAAGATAATTTTATTTCTATTTCTCAGTTTACTTTAAAAGAAGTTATTCGACAGACTGTATTCTCTATTGCAGATAATGAAAGTAATAAAATTATGACTGGTGAACTTTTTGAAATAAAGGACAATCATCTAAAGGTAGTTTCTCTAGATGGTCATAGAATTTCTATTCGTAAAATCGAATTAAAAGAACACTATGCAGCACAAAAGGTTATCGTTCCTGGAAAAACTTTAATTGAAGTTAGTAAGATTTTGTCTGGTGATATGGAAGCACAAGTTCGTATCTTCTTTACAAATCGTCATATAGTATTTGAGTTTGACAATACTATGGTATTATCCAGATTAATTGAAGGAGAATACTATAACATTGATCAAATGCTTTCTAATGATTATGAAACAAAGGTTACGATTAACAATCGCGAATTTTTAGAATGTATTGATCGTGCTACTCTTTTAATTAAAGAATCTGAAAAGAAACCAATTATTGTGAATGTTACAGATGATAATATGGGATTAAAAATCAATTCCTCCATCGGATCTATGGATGAGGATATTGATATTCGTAAAGAAGGTAAGGATATCTTAATTGGCTTTAATCCTAAATTTTTAATAGATGCATTAAGAGTAATTGATGATGAAGAGGTTGATATCTATCTAATCAATCCTAAAGCACCATGTTTTATCAAGGATAAGGAAGAAACCTATATCTACCTTATTCTACCAGTTAACTTTAATGCTGCTTCTAATTAGTTGAAACAACATTAATAATTTCCGGAATGGAAAAAAATGTTTTAGAAGGAGTTATTTATGGATATAATTAAATTGCGAGAAGAATATATCAAACTTGGTCAAGCCTTAAAGGTTGCTAACTTAGTTAGCTCTGGAGTGGAAGCTAAAATAGTGATTCAAGATGGACAAGTCAAAGTAAATGGCCAGGTCGAGCTACAAAGAGGCAAAAAATTACACGATGGAGACATCGTAGAATTTCAAAATGAACAGGTAAAAATAGAACAATGATTATAGAATCCTTGGAGTTAAGTGATTATCGCAATTATGACAGAATGTCTCTAAAGTTTGATAAAGGCATTAATATTCTTTATGGAGATAATGCTCAAGGAAAAACGAACATTCTGGAAGCAATGTATCTTTGCTCCACAACCAAATCTCATCGTGGAAGCAAGGACCGAGAGGTTATTCGTCTTGGACAGGAGGAATCTCATATCAGAATGAGAACTCAAAAGGATGGAATATCTCATAAGATTGATATGCATCTAAAGAAAAATAAACCAAAGGGTATTGCTATTGATGGAATCCCTATTCGAAAATCAGGGGAACTTCTAGGGTTTATTCATATCGTGTTTTTTTCTCCAGAAGACTTAAGTATTATTAAAAATGGTCCTGGAGAAAGACGTCGATTTATAGATATGGAACTATGTCAGTTAGATAAGTTTTATTTATATAATCTAACAAAATATAATAAAATTATTGCCCAAAGGAATAATTTATTAAAACAGATTAGTTTTTCGAGCTCACTTAGAGATACCTTAGAGGTATGGGATCAACAGTTAGTGGCTTGTGGGAAAGAAATCATTAGAGCAAGAGAACAGTTTATAGAACAATTGAATTCCATTATTTTTGGAATACATAAGAAGTTATCAGGTGGACGTGAAGAATTAGTAGTAAAATATGATCCAAATGTAACTGCTGATGTATTGGAAGATAAATTGAGAAAATCTATAGACCGGGATATTCAGACAAAAATGACTTCTGTGGGACCACATAGAGATGATATCATTTTTATGATACATGATGTGGACATTCGCAAGTTTGGTTCTCAAGGACAGCAAAGAACTTCTGCTTTGTCTCTCAAGCTATCGGAGATTGAGTTAGTTCGAAGAGTAATTAAGGATGAACCAATTCTTTTATTAGACGATGTACTATCCGAGCTGGACAGAAATAGACAGACTTATCTATTAGATAGTATAGACAATATACAGACATTTGTTACATGCACAGGATTAGAAGAATTTGTTAACCAAAGGATTAGAATTAATAAAACTTTTCAAGTGGTTGAGGGCACTGTGAAGGAGCAGCTGTCTAACTAGTAAGTTTTTATTAAATTAGGAGGATATATATGAGTGCAGAATACGGAGCAGACCAGATACAAATATTAGAAGGTTTAGAAGCTGTACGTAAAAGACCAGGTATGTACATTGGAAGTACCTCTTCCAAGGGATTACATCATCTGGTTTATGAAATCGTAGATAATTCAGTGGATGAAGCACTTGCAGGATTTTGTGATACGATTGATGTCACAATTAACCAAGATAATTCCATCACTGTTATTGATAACGGACGTGGTATACCAGTTGGCATTAATAAGAAGGCTGGACTTCCTGCTGTTGAAGTAGTATTTACGATACTTCATGCCGGCGGTAAGTTTGGCGGTGGAGGATATAAGGTATCTGGCGGACTTCACGGAGTTGGAGCCTCTGTTGTTAATGCAC
Source organism: Bacillota bacterium (assembly GCA_023441145.1). Taxonomy (GTDB): domain Bacteria; phylum Bacillota; class Clostridia; order Lachnospirales; family Lachnospiraceae; genus KM106-2. The sequence goes on along the minus strand of JAEZQN010000083.1, from coordinate 4,076 downwards.
TTTCTGAATGGCTTGAGGTAGTCATCTTTTCTGAAGGTAAGATGTACAAGCAGCGTTATGAACGTGGTAAAGTTATGTACCCTTTAAAAGAAGTAGGTACAACAGATAAGCAAGGTACTATGGTTACCTTTAAACCAGATGCTACTATTTTCGAGGAAACTGTTTTTGATTACGAGGTATTAAAACAGAGATTACGTGAAATGGCATTTTTAACCAAGAATGTTAAAATAATTTTACGTGATCAGAGAGAAGATAAAGAGGTTGAGAGAACCTTCCACTATGAAGGTGGTATCATAGAGTATGTAGAGTATTTGAATCGCCATAAAAATCCTCTTTATGATAATATTATTTACTGTGAAGGACGTAAAGATGATGTATATGTAGAGGTTGCATTCCAACATAATAGTACCTACAACGAAGGTATTTACAGTTTTGTTAATAATATAACTACTCCGGAAGGTGGTACTCATCTTGCTGGTTTTAAGAATGCCTTGACTAAGGTGTTTAATGATTACGCAAGAAGTCAAAAGTTTCTTAAAGATAATGAGTCAAACTTAAGCGGAGAAGATATCAGAGAAGGTCTTACTGCAATTGTTAGTATAAAGATTCCTGAACCTCAGTTTGAAGGACAGACGAAACAGAAGTTAGGAAATAGTGAGGCAAGAGGTGCGGTAGATAATATTGTAGCAGAACAAGTAACTATTTTCTTAGAGCAAAATCCTGCTGTAGCGAAAATGATTGTTGAAAAGTCTGTTCTTGCTCAGCGTGCCCGTGATGCTGCTAGAAAAGCCAGAGAGCTTACAAGAAGAAAGTCTGCTTTAGAAGGCTTAAGCTTACCAGGAAAGCTTGCAGATTGCTCTGATAAAAATCCAAAGAATTGTGAAATCTACATTGTCGAGGGAGATTCCGCGGGTGGAAGTGCGAAGACAGCACGTTCTCGTGCTACGCAGGCAATACTTCCTTTACGTGGTAAGATTCTTAACGTAGAGAAGTCACGTCTTGATAAAATCTTAGTAAATGAAGAAATAAAAGCTATGATCACAGCATTTGGAACAGGTATTTCAGATGATTTTGATATTAGTAAATTAAGATATCATAAGATTATTATTATGACAGATGCCGATGTAGATGGTGCTCATATTAGTACCCTATTGTTAACCTTTTTATATCGTTTTATGCCAGATCTTATTAAAGAAGGACATGTTTATCTAGCTCAACCACCATTATATAAAGTTGAGAAGAATAAAAATGTTCATTATGCTTACAGTGATGATGAGTTAAATAAGATTCTTACGGAGCTTGGCAGGGATGGTAACAATAAGATTCAGCGTTACAAAGGACTTGGAGAGATGGATGCCGAACAGCTATGGGATACTACCATGGATCCAGAAAAGAGAGTTCTTCTTCGCGTAAATATGGATGAGGAAGCTAGCTCTGAACTAGATGTAACCTTTAACACTCTTATGGGAGATAAGGTAGAACCTAGACGAGAATTCATTGAAGCAAATGCGAAATATGTTAAGAATTTAGATATCTAACACTCGGAAGAGAGTGATTCTACAAATTTGGAGGAAGTAAAATGGACGAGAATATCTTCGATAAAGTGCATGATGTGGACCTGAAAAAGACTATGGAAACATCGTATATAGACTATGCCATGTCGGTTATAGCGGCTCGTGCCTTACCAGACGTTCGAGATGGTTTAAAGCCCGTACAAAGAAGAATTTTATATGCAATGATAGAATTAAATAATGGTCCGGACAAACCACATCGTAAATGTGCACGTATTGTCGGTGATACAATGGGTAAATATCATCCTCATGGTGATAGCTCCATTTATGAAGCTTTAGTTAAGCTTGCCCAGGATTTTAATACGAGATATCCTTTAGTGGATGGTCACGGTAACTTTGGTTCTGTGGATGGAGATAGCGCAGCAGCGATGCGTTATACCGAAGCTAGATTAAGTAAAATCTCCATGGAGATGCTTTCTGATATTAATAAAGATACGGTAGATTTTATTCCTAACTTTGATGAAACAGAGAAGGAACCTGTAGTTCTACCTTCCAGATATCCAAACCTTTTGGTAAATGGTACTTCAGGTATTGCAGTAGGTATGGCAACTAATATTCCTCCTCACAACTTAAGAGAAATTATTAGTGCTGTTGTGAAAATTATTGATAACCGCATTGAGGAAGACAGGGCAACTACCATTGAAGAAGTTATGGAGCTTGTAAAAGGTCCTGATTTTCCAACAGGTGGTACCATTCTAGGACGAAGAGGAATCGATGAAGCATATCGTACTGGCCGTGGTAAAATTAGAGTTCGTGCCATAACAGAAGTAGAACCTATGGCTAATGGCAAGAATCGAATTATCGTATCTGAATTACCTTATATGGTAAATAAGGCACGATTAATCGAAAAGATTGCAGAATTAGTCAGAGAAAAGAAGATTGACGGTATCACAGAGTTAAGAGATGAGTCTGATCGTCAAGGTATGAGAATCTGTATTGAGCTTCGTAGAGATGTTAATGCGAATATTATCTTAAATCAACTATACAAACATACTCAGCTTCAAGATACATTTGGTGTAATTATGTTAGCATTGGTAAACAATGAGCCTAAGGTTCTAAACTTGTTAGAGATGCTTCAGTATTATCTCTTACACCAAGAAGAAGTTGTAACTAGAAGGACTCAATATGATTTAAACAAAGCGGAAGAAAGAGCTCACATCTTACAAGGCTTACTAAAAGCATTAGATAATATAGATGAGGTTATTAGTATTATACGTGGTTCTGCCAATGGTAATATTGCCAAGGAGCGGTTAATCGAGCGCTTTGGACTTTCTGAACCTCAAGCTCAGGCTATTATTGATATGCGTCTTCGTGCATTAACAGGTTTGGAACGTGAGAAATTAGAAGCGGAATTCAAAGAGTTAATGTCTAGAATAGCAGAATTCAAAGAAATTCTTTCTAATGAGAAAAAGCTTTTATCTGTAATTAGAGAAGAAATCCTTGTAATTAACAATAAATATGGTGATCCAAGAAGAACATCTATAGGAATGGATGAACTTGATGTTACTACTGAGGACTTAATTCCTAGAGAAAATATAGTAATAGCTATGACCCGAATGGGATATATTAAGCGTATGACCGTTGATAACTTTAGAAGCCAGAATCGTGGTGGAAAAGGAATTAAGGGAATGCAGACAATAGAAGAAGATTTTATTGAAGATCTTCTAATGACGACTACCCATCACTATATTATGTTCTTTACTAATCAAGGACGAGTATATCGATTAAAGGCATATGAGATTCCTGAAGCAGGAAGAACAGCTAGAGGTACTGCAATTATTAACTTACTTCAATTACTTCCAGGAGAAAGAATTACTGCAATTATTCCATTACGTGAGTATGATGAGAGCAGATATCTCTTTATGGCAACCAAGGGTGGTATTGTAAAGAAGACTCCTATTAAGGATTATCAGAATATTCGTAAATCAGGTCTTCAAGCAATTAATCTTCGAGAAGACGATGAACTAATAGAAGTGAAGTCCACCAATAATAAGAAAGATATTTTGATGGTTACTAAATATGGTCAATGTATTCGTTTTAATGAAAGAGATGTTAGACCGACAGGAAGAACCTCTATGGGTGTTATTGGTATGAACCTTGAGCCTGGAGATGAAATTGTAGGTATGCAAATGGATACCCAGGGAAGCGATCTCTTAATTGTTTCAGAAAAAGGTTTAGGTAAACGTACTGCCATCAGCGAGTTTACTGTACAACACCGTGGTGGTAAAGGTGTGAAGTGCTACAAGATTACAGAGAAAACAGGTAATGTAGTAGGCGTGAAGGCAGTAAATGAAGAGAACGAGATTATGATAATCACCAATGAAGGTATTATAATTCGTATGATGGTTAATGGAATCTCATCCATTGGACGTAATACTTCTGGTGTAAAACTTATGGACATCGACGCTGAGAATGATATTGTAGTTGCAAGTATTGCTAAGGTAAGAGAAAGTGAGACTTCAGCCAATGCTGCAGAAGAGTCTAATGCTATAGAGGAGTCTAATG
>JAEZQN010000032.1 GCA_023441145.1 Bacillota bacterium | reverse complement strand
AATTAGAGCTTTACGATGACTACATACCGCATAAGATGACGAAGCGAGAGTTTATTCGTGAGATGCTTCGACTTCAAGAGGAGAAGAGTTTGTACGCAGAATAAAATCGTAGGATAGTAAAGAAGATGTTGCTCTTAAGTGAAACGATAGGGCAGCATTTTTTTCTTATGTTCATAAATTCTTTTTTTTGTAAAGTATAAAATGATAAATACTGTAGATAGTATAGACTACATGTTAATAAAATTAGTTTCTAAAAGATTAACTTGTGTTTAAAAACAAAGTGTGCTAATATTTGGTATAAATTTTAGTAATATATGTTATCAGCATTGAAAGAGACTGTATTTTATGGTTTTCTTCCATAACAGGAATGTGGTGTCACCGACTGAGAGCCCACTGCGGAGGATAAGTGAGATATGGAACACTCTGGAGCTCATGATTCGAACTGAAGTAGGGTCATGCGTCACACGCGTTAAGTGGAGAGAGGAGAACAGCTTGTTCTCAACCTGGGTGGTACCGCGGTTATCATTGTATATTCGTCCCGAAGTCTATTTCTTAGACTTCGGGACTTTTTGCGTGAAGGCAAAGTGAGGAAGCTTGTCGAGCTTGCGCGTACAAGTTCCGAGCGCGCCCACGAACCCGAGCAGTCACGTGAAACGTGATGCTCGAGGTTTGTGTTAACAACGAGCCAAGCACGAAGTGCTTGTTCTAACAAAAGAGGAGGTAGCAGATGCTTGCATCTGCATACGAGCTCTTTTGTTAGAGACAAATACGTAGTATTTGGCGAGTGTCTATCACCGAGTGACGAGGTCACGAGGGGGACGCACAATATAATTAGTATAGGAGGAATTTGTTATGGATTTTATTTCAGGAATAGTTAAAAAAGAGATGGTAGAAATCAGTAATATTGTAGAACAAGGCTTTCATGGACAGTCCACTAAGATCAATGGTATGATTCACAGCATCCGTGATATGAGTGAATTTACTTTTGTTATCTTAAGAAAATACGATGGGCTAGTACAATGCGTGTATCATCCTAACGACTTTCCTTTTGATTATAAAACCTTAAAGGAGGGTATGGCACTTGAGGTAGAAGGCACTATCGATGCAGAAGAGAGAGCACCTCATGGGTTTGAAGTAAGGATAACTTCCATTAAGGTGTTAAGTGAACCGTTAAAGGATAGCACCTTACCACTCCCTATTGGCAAATGGAAATTAAAGACCAGTTTAGAGACGAAGATTGCCTTACGTCCAATTTCCTTACGTAATATAAGAGAACGTGCAATTTTTAAGATTCAAGAAGGACTTGGCAGAGGATTTAGAGATTTCTTGTTCAGTGAGCATTTTACAGAGATTCGTAGTCCTAAGATTGTAGCTGGTAATGCAGAAGGTGGAGCTAACGTTTTTAAATTAGAGTACTTTGGGAAGATGGCATTTCTAGCACAAAGTCCTCAATTCTATAAGCAGACTATGGTTGGAGTGTATGACAGAGTATTTGAGATTGCCCCAGTATTTCGCGCTGAGAAGCACAACACCACAAGACACCTGAATGAGTATACTTCAGTAGATTTTGAAATGGCCTATATTGATAGCTTTGAAGAGATTATGGCAATGGAGCAGGCAATGCTTTACTTCACCTTTTCCTTTTTACAAAAGGAGTATGCCGAAGAGATTCGCCTCCTTGGTATTACCCTTCCTAAGGTGGATAAGATTCCAACAGTACGTTTTGATGAAGCAAAGCAGCTAGCATCGGAAAAATACAACCATAAGATCCGTAATCCATATGACCTAGAACCAGAGGAGGAGGTACTAATCGGTCGGTATTTTAAAGAAGAATACGACAGTGATTTTGTTTTCGTTACCCATTATCCATCTAAGAAACGCCCATTTTATGCAATGGACGATCCTCAGGATAATAGATTTACACTAAGCTTTGATCTTTTATATAAGGGTATGGAGATTACTACTGGCGGACAAAGAATTCATGAATACGAGACCATTGTTAAGAAAATGGAAGACAGAGGAATGGAAGTTTCTGATTTTGAAAATTATCTAATGATATTTAAACACGGAATGCCACCACATGGAGGCTTAGGTTTAGGATTAGAGAGACTTACTATGAGACTATTAGATGAACAGAATGTTAGAGAGACCACCTTGTTTCCACGTGATGTAACCCGTTTAGAACCATAGAGATGTAAGAAATATAGAAAGAAGGTTTAAGCTTATGGAAATTAAAGAAGATATTGTTAGTTATGTAGCGGCACTTGCCAAATTAGAACTAACGGAAGAAGAAAAGGATAGAGCAAAGATAGATTTAGGTAATATTTTAGGATATATGGATACCATGAAGGAATTAGATACAGAAGGAATTGAGCCTATGTCTCACGCATTTCCTTTGCGTAACGTATTTCGTGAGGATGAGGTACTAAATGGGGACGATAGAGAGAACCTACTTAAAAATGCACCTGTAAAGAAGGACGGCTGTTTTGTCGTTCCAAAGACAGTAGAGTAGAAGGGAGGCTATCCTATGGATATTACGACACTTACTGCCCTTACCCTTAGTCAGAAAATTAAAGCTGGAGAGATTACCGTAGTTGAGGCAACCAAGGCACAGCTAGATAGAATTAAAGAACGTGATGGCAAGTATCATTGTTACGTAACTGTAATGGAGGAAGAAGCATTAAAGCGTGCCAAGGAAGTGCAGGCACTCCTAGATGCGGGAGAACTTTCGGACTCTTTACTGGCTGGGGTACCAATTGCCATTAAAGACAATATCTGCACCAAAGATGTACTTACCACCTGTAGTTCAAAGATGTTAAGTAATTTTGTACCTCCTTATAATGCAGAAGTCGTTGATCGGTTAGATAAAGCAGGAGCGGTTTTAATTGGAAAGCTTAATATGGATGAGTTTGCAATGGGTAGTACTACAGAGACTTCTTACTTTGGTCCAACCAATAACCCATGGAATACTGACTATGTACCAGGTGGCTCTAGTGGTGGGGCTGCAGCTGCTGTTGCAGCTGAGGAAATCTTTTGTGCCCTTGGTTCCGATACAGGAGGCTCCATACGCCAACCAAGTTCCTTTTGTGGTGTAACAGGTATAAAACCTACCTATGGTACCGTGTCTAGATATGGACTCATTGCTTATGCATCCTCCCTAGACCAAATTGGACCGATTGGAAGAAATGTAAGTGACTGTGTAGCTACTTTACAAGTCATTTCTGGTCACGATAAGAAGGATTCCACTAGTGTGCCACAGGAATCTTACTGCTATTCCGATGCCTTAGTTGATGATGTGATTGGCATGCGGGTTGCAATTCCTAAGGGGTATCTAGGAGAAGGATTAGATAAAGAGGTGAAAGCTTCTATCCTAAAGGTAGCAGAGGACTTAAGAAAAAAAGGAGCTATTGTGGAAGAGTGTGAGCTCGAGGCAGTAGATTATGCCATTCCTGCTTATTATGTCCTTGCTTCTGCTGAGGCAAGCTCCAACCTAAGCCGTTTTGATGGTGTGAAATATGGGTACCGTACTCTAAAGTTTCAGGGACTACAGGACGTCTATAATAAGACTAGAGATGAAGGCTTTGGTATGGAAGTAAAAAGAAGAATGATGATTGGAGCATTTGTACTTAGCTCCGGTTACTATGATGCCTATTACAATAAAGCACTTCGTGTAAAGGCTATAATTAAGCAAGCATTTGATAAGTTATTTGAGAAGTATGACGTTATTTTAGGACCAACAGCTCCGACCACAGCATTAAAAATGGGAGAGAATCTATCTGACCCAGTTAAAATGTATTTGGGAGATATCTATACCGTGTCTGTAAACCTAGCAGGACTTCCTGCCATTAGTCTGCCATGTGGCATAGATTCTAAGGGACTTCCAATTGGTGCTCAGTTTATCGGAAAGCCATTTGGTGAAAAGGATATTATCCGTGCTGCTTATTCCTACGAACAAACAAGAGCATATGTAAGGCCAACATTATAGAAAGGGGTAGAAAATATGAAAAATTATGAAACTGTCATAGGGCTAGAAGTCCATGTAGAATTAGCAACAAAAACTAAGATATTCTGCTCCTGTTCTACAGAATTTGGTGGAGCCCCTAATACTCATTGTTGTCCCGTTTGTACGGGTATGCCAGGAACCTTGCCCGTGCTTAATAAAAAGGTGTTAGAGTTTGCCATAGCAGCAGGGCTTGCCACAAACTGTACCATAACAAAAAAATGCAAATTTGACCGTAAAAATTATTTCTACCCTGACTTACCAAAGGCTTATCAGGTATCACAGCTGTATTTACCAATTTGTCGAAATGGCCATGTGGACATAGAGGTGGATGGCATTAAGAAGTCCATTGGAATTCACGAAATTCATATGGAGGAGGATGCCGGTAAGCTAGTCCATGATGAATGGGATGACTGTACCTTAGTGGATTATAATCGCTGTGGAGTACCTTTAATCGAAATTGTATCTGAGCCAGATATGCGATCTGCAGAGGAAGTCATCGCTTATTTAGAGAAGCTAAAGCTCATTCTTCAATACCTTGGAGTATCCGATTGTAAGATGCAGGAAGGCTCTTTACGTGCGGATGTTAACTTGTCTATTCGTGAATTCGGAG
>JAEZQN010000023.1 GCA_023441145.1 Bacillota bacterium | reverse complement strand
CTCATCTACGGCACGTATAACAGCGGATAAGAACAATAAGAACTGAATATTCTCGTGAGGAGTATTGCCTGGATCTAATAGATTCTTGCCTGTGTTAGTACAGATAGACCAGTTGTTATGTTTACCAGAACCATTGACACCTGCAAATGGCTTTTCATGTAATAAGCACTCTAAGCCATGGCGTCTAGCAATCTTCTTCATTAATTCCATTACTAATTGGTTGTGATCTGTTGCAATATTGGCAGTGGAATAAATTGGAGCCATCTCATGCTGAGCAGGAGCTACTTCATTATGCTGAGTCTTTGCTAGGATTCCAAGTTTCCAACATTCTTCATTTAATTCCTTCATAAAGGAAGCAATTCTTTCACGAATGCTACCAAAATAGTGATCGTCTAATTCCTGCCCCTTTGGAGGCATTGCACCAAATAAAGTTCTTCCAGTGAAGATTAAGTCAGGTCTCTTCAAGTATTTCTCTCTATCTACTAAGAAATATTCCTGTTCTGGTCCAACGGAACATTCAACCTTATTCACATCCTCATGACCGAAAAGCTTGCAAACACGAACTGCCTGCTCACTTACTGCTTCCATGGAGCGAAGTAAAGGAGTCTTCTTATCTAATGCCTCTCCTGTATAGGAACAAAAAGCAGTTGGGATACAAAGAGTAACACCACCAGCATCTTCCTTTAAGAACGCAGGTGAGGTGCAATCCCAAGCGGTATAGCCTCTTGCTTCAAAGGTAGCTCTCAGTCCACCAGAAGGGAAGGAGGATGCGTCAGGTTCGCCTTTGATTAATTCTTTTCCAGAAAACTCCATAACAACCTTGCCCTCTCCAATTGGAGCAATAAAGGCGTCATGCTTTTCAGCTGTAATGCCTGTCATTGGCTGGAACCAGTGAGTATAATGGGTAGCGCCTCTCTCCAGCGCCCATTCCTTCATAGCATGAGCTACTACATTGGCTACCTCTGGATCTAACTCAGTGCCCTTATCAATAGTCTCTTTTAAGGCTGCATAGGTCTTCTTTGGCAAACGTTCCCTCATAACAGAATCGTTAAATACATCTTTAGCAAATAAACCCTCAATTACATTCTTTTCTAACATAATATCAATCCTTCCTTCACATAAAATATAATTTTTGTTACATAGGAATTTGCGAAGTGATTTTCTATGTAACAAAAAAGACGCCCTCATAAAATGAGAACGCCTTTGTTCTTTTCGTAAACTTATTTTTTATAAAAGTAAGATACCACTTTTTGGATAAAAAGAAAAGCATTTTTTTTGAAAATAAGAAAATAATTTTACTTTTTGTATTTTTAGTATCAATTAATTCTATATTTATACGCGGAATAATAAATCTCCATAGGTTGGTACAGGCCAATCCTTTTTATCTACAATCACCTCTAAGGCATCCACTGGGCCACGAAGCTCTTTCATTCCTGGAAGAACCATATCCTTAAAGAATTCTGCCTTCTCTACGATATTGTCTATCTCTTCCGCTTGCTGTATCAGCTTCTGTAAATTCATCAATGCCTTATGGGTATTGGCAAGCAGCTTAGAAGCCTTTGTAAGGAGCTCACTTTGTACGGTTACTACTGCCTCTGGCACAGCCTGACGAACTGCATTAATGCTGTCCGCTAAGGTCTTAACATAACTAATCACTGCTGGAATATACTTCTTGGTAGCCATATCAACCATGGTTTTCGCTTCAATGTTCACTACTTTACAGTAATGCTCATAATGAATCTCTACATGAGAGTGAAGTTCACTGGCATTCAATACCCCAAGTCTTGTAAACATCTCAACGGAATGTTCACTTAGTAACGCAGGAATTGCATCTACCATAGTTTTTACATTTGGTAGGCCTCTCCTTCCTGCTTCCTCCACCCATTCTTCTGAGTATCCATTGCCATTAAAGATGACTCTTTGATGCTCAGTATATGTCCGTTTGATTAGATTGTGCACGGCTGCTTCGAAATCCTCTGCTGCTTCTAACTCATCTGCCATTCTAGAAAACACATCTGCTACAATGGTATTGAGTACCGTATTGGCATCTGCAATAGACATACTAGAAGCCACCATCCGGAATTCAAATTTATTCCCAGTAAAAGCAAATGGTGAAGTACGGTTTCGATCTGTAGCATCCTTGGTAAACTCCGGTATGGTATGTACCCCTGTCTTAAGTTTTCCACCCTGCTTACTGCTGGTTGCCTCTCCCGTATCAACTAACTGCTTTACTACATCCTCTAACTGTTCCCCAAGAAATACCGAAACGATTGCTGGTGGAGCTTCTAAGGCACCTAAACGGTGGTCATTTCCCGGATTAGAAGCGGAAAGTCTAAGTAGCTCAGGATTTTCATCTACTGCCTGAATGACTGCTGCCAAAACTAATAAAAACTGTATGTTCTCGTGGGGAGTCTTCCCTGGATTTAATAGGTTAATCCCCGTATTGGTGCAAAGAGACCAGTTATTGTGCTTACCAGAGCCTGTAACACCTGCAAATGGCTTTTCATGTAGGATACATTCTAAGCCATGGCGTTTTGCAATCTTACACATTAACTCCATGACCATCTGATTGTGATCCGTGGCAATATTGGCTGTCGCAAAGATTGGTGCCATCTCATGTTGTGCTGGGGCAACTTCATTGTGTTGCGTCTTTGCCAAAATACCAAGCTTCCAGCATTCCTCATTTAGCTCCTTCATAAATGCGGCAACTCTTTCCTTAATTGCACCGAAGTAATGGTCATCCATCTCCTGCCCCTTTGGAGGCATAGCCCCAAATAAGGTTCTTCCTGTATACATTAAATCTTCACGTAGCATATAATACTTCTGGTCTACGAGAAAATATTCCTGTTCTGCTCCTACGGAACATGAAACGCTGGTCACGTCCTCATGTCCAAATAGTTTACATATTCTAACTGCCTGCTCACTTACTGCTTCCATGGAGCGAAGGAGTGGAGTCTTCTTATCTAATGCCTCTCCTGTATAGGAGCAAAATGCGGTTGGAATACAAAGGATCATTCCCTCTGCGTCCTCCTTTAAAAAGGCAGGTGAGGTACAATCCCATGCTGTATAGCCCCTGGCCTCAAAGGTCGCTCTAAGCCCACCAGATGGAAAAGAAGAAGCATCGGGTTCTCCCTTTATTAACTCCTTACCAGAAAACTCTAAAGTAATACCACCATCGCCAGAAGGTGCTATAAAGGAATCATGTTTTCCTGCAGTAATCCCTGTCATAGGCTGGAACCAGTGTGTATAGTGTGTAGCTCCCTTTTCCAGCGCCCACTCCTTCATAGCATGTGCAACCACGTTGGCTACTTCACGGTCTAATTCATCCCCATTCTCTATGGTGGCCTTCAGTGCCTGATAGGTCTTTCTAGGCAGACGTTCCTGCATGACTGCATCATTAAAAACATTATTTCCAAAAATGCTTTCAATCACGTTTTTTCCTTGCATCGCTTTCTTCCTTCTTTCCATATTCTATGTAGTAATTCTATTAATTTAATTATTGTAATAGTTATACTTTATAATATTAGATATGTCAAAGGATTTTTACTAATGTAATCTATAAGAATGTTAAGAAAATAAAGGTGGTTGATTTCTATTCTCCAATTATCTCTAATCCATCAGGTAGTTTTCGAATTGCAAGTGCAGAAGTATCTGTAAGTCGTACATTGTCCTTTAACGGATACAGCACTTTACCTCTCTTTTCTCCTTCGGTACAATGAACATCCAACTTCGTATTGAGCAGGCCTAAATTACCTGATATGTTATTACAAAAAAGAATGCTTCCGGCACTTACGCCTATTACTAATCCGTTAGCTTGAATATACTCCATCAAAATTATGTTAAAGCCAGTTGCATTAACTCTTTCTATTAAATAGGCTGTATCCCCACCACACAAATATACAATATCATACTGTCTTAGTTCATTAATTTCCATACCAATATGTAAATCATACACTTTGATATTGTTATTTGGGATACCACATTTTAATAAGTCATTCATGCATTTTGGCAATACTTCTATAGCTCCTGCATTGATTGCCGCTGTGGGGATAAATAATGCCTTTACTGATGACATATCCTTTCCTATCATATCCATAAAATAATTTTTAATCTCTTCTGTTCCTAAACCCGCTGATGTTAATAAAACTCGCATACATCCTCCTATTCAGACCAATTCATTTGTTCATCCATAATACCCATTTTTCTACATTCTGAACAAACATAGTCTTTTTCTGTCTGGTTTCCAATTTGATATTTTAAAATCTTGTCCTTGAACACAATATACTTCTCATTACTTGCTTTAAAATCCACAAACCAATTCACACCATTATCAGGATCTGATGCCATTACCTTAGATACTTGTTCTGGAAAATCACTTCTATTACTTGTAAAATATAGTACAGTCCAGTATTTAGGCTTCCCGCCATTATTCCATAATTCAATCTTATGAACATTAAGGAAATCAATAATATTATCATTTACTATACTTTCCTTAATCAACACACCCTCATATATTTCCTGCTTCTTTCCTTTAATTGCATTGTTTCCACAACTATATACTTCTTTAGCCACACTTAATGCAAGTTCATCCTTTAACAGTACATCCATAGAAACATGAAAGGTTTTTCCTAATATCAACAGCTTTTCCGTCTCCGGTAAGGCAATATTTGCTTCCCATTTAGATATAGCT